>JBCCCJ010000246.1:0-7098 GCA_039033615.1 Bacteroidota bacterium | reverse complement strand
TACAATTGGAGATCGTCTACCAGTCCTTGAAAAAGGCCGTTGTCTCCAGTAAAAGCCCGGTAACTTTTCCCCACCCGGACGGGGCGCTGATTGATGGTATCTTCCTGCCCAAATTCATAGGTCTGGATGCCTTCATTCAGACGGTCATATTCGACTGTCGTAAGGACCGCCTCACCATTGAGAAAAAGTTTCACCCCGCCAGCTTTGCCCTGCCCATCATACGTCACGAAGACATGGGTCCATGCATCTTTGTCGATGGTCGCCTGGGTGGTCACTTCCAAATAATCGTGAGGCAAACAGTGAATCAAGCGGAAAGAGAGACGATTTTCATCATTCATGAATACATCCCAGCCACGCCATTTCTGATTTTTGTTCCCCGCCGTTCCCATCAGGGTTTGAAACACATCCATTTGGGTGGGTTGAATCCATAGCCCAGTAGAGAAGGCGTCGGTCCATTGGCGGTTTTTGATTTGTAAATGGGGGATTTGGTATTCATTCTCGATTCGCAGGGCGTTTCCGATCTTGCCAGGAACAAAGTTGGCTTCTTTGTCGAGGGAAGCCTTTTTCTTGCCGTCTAAGCGATTTTTACCCGTCACACGATCCATGGGATAATGCGCCGTGATGTCAGCTTGTACCCCAGACTTCAATTTGGGTAAGGCTTGCAAATAGGATCTTGCCGCGAGGATGGCTGCTTCCGCTGCCTTCAATTTTTGTTGTTCTGCTTCGATCTGTTGGTCTAATTCTCTCAGTTGAGCTTTCTGATCTTTTTCGGGTAACCACATCAGCGGACCAAAATCCCCATCATCTCCGGTCATACCGACCTCTTTGATGTTGTTGAAAAAGGCCGCCATTTGGTAGAACTCCTTCTGGCTGATGGGGTCAAATTTGTGATCGTGGCAACGGGCACATTCCATCGTCATGCCCATGAACGCCTTGGCGGTGGTATTGCTGCGATCGAATACATACTCCAGACGCCATTCTTCATCTACAGCTCCCCCTTCTGCGGTCATGGGGTGGTTGCGATGAAAGGCCGTAGCCACCACTTGCTCCTCGGTAGGATTGGGCAACATATCTCCAGCCATCTGCCAGAGAATGAAGTCATCATACGGCAGATTCTCATTGAATGCTTCAATGACCCAATCCCGCCAGGGCCACATGGTACGGGAACCGTCGGCATGGAGGCCGTGAGAATCAGCATAGCGAGCCACATCCAACCAATCTACGGCCATGCGCTCCCCATAAGCGGAGCTGGCAAGCAAGCGATCCACCACTTTCTCGTAGGCTGTTTCGCTATCATCCTCCAGGAAAGCATCCAATTCAGCCAGGGTAGGAGGTAGGCCAGTCAAGTCCATGTTCACCCGCCGCAGCAGGCGTTCTTTGCTGGCTGCTTCAGTGGGTTGCAGGCCCTTGCGTTCCAATTCAGCCAACACAAATTGATCCACTGGATTCTGTACCCAGGTTTGTTGCTTGACTTTGGGAGGCTTGGGTTGTTGAGGAGCAAGAAAGGCCCAATGCGGTTTCCATTCCGCTCCCTGATCGATCCACTTATTGATGAGGGCTACCTCATAGGTGGACAGTTCCAACTTGGCCTCAGGCGGAGGCATGATCACATCTGGATCATCAGAAACGATTCGATGATAGACCTCACTGCCTTTCAGGCTACCAGGGTCGATGGCAACCTTGCCGGGAGATTCTGTCAGCGCAGCAAAGGCCCCTTCTGGCGTGTCCAAACGCAAGCCTGCTTCTCGTTTGTTGGCGTCGGGGCCATGACAAGAGAAACAGCGATCAGACAAGATCGGTTTGATGTGAAAGTTGAAGTCTACCTCATCGGGCAAACTCGCCAGAATCTCAGGATCTTCACTTACCGGAGGTCCACAAGCGATCAAAAAACAAACGAAAGAGAAGAGTAGGGTAGTCGCAAGGCGCATACAGCAGGAATTCGATTATTCATTTGTTGATATATCCTTCCATTCTATGATAGGCGGTAGAGGAAATCTACATTCGAGGGAAGGACTAGCAACCTTTTTCAAGGTAGGGAAATCTGCGATTGAAAACCAGTTCTTACAAGTGGGCTACTTGGTCATTGCAGAGGAAAAAATAATCTTTGCCGGCTTCTGTTACCATTCTGTTGGAGGTATCAAAGAGCAGCCCATGGATTACCTCATGAACAACCCGCCATTGATGTCAATGGTTTCCCCCGTGATGAAGTCATTTTCGATCAGTAACCGGACGGCAGAGGAAATGTGCTGACTGACTCCGTTTCGCTTGAGGGGGGCCGCATCTCGGAATTGCTGCATGCGCTCGTCGGTGGAGTATTTGTCATGGAAGGGCGTTTCGATCACCCCCGGCGCAATGGCATTCACCCGAACTTGCGGGGCCAATTCCCTGGCCGTCCCTCTGGTGAAAGAATCAATCGCTGACTTTGCAGCCCCATAAATGGTCGCGGTGGGAGCGCCACTTCGCATAGCAACCGAGGTAACATTGACGATCGAAGGGGAAGCAGACGCCCGAAGCAACGGCAAACACAAATCTGTTAGCAGCATTGTAGAGAAGACATTCAATCCAAAAATCTGCTCCATCAGCGACCATTCCAAGCCGGGAATCGGGTGCCGTTTCACCAGACCTCCCGCATTGTTGACCAATACATCTAGCCGATCCGTCACCGATGCCAGTTCTTTTACCAGTTCATGACATCCTGCCTCCACCATCAAGTTGGCTTTGAGTAGCGAGGCTTTCCCGCCGCGTTTTTCCACTTCAGCTGCCACCTCTTGGGCGCCTGCTTCCGAAGAATGATAGTGGATGTAAACATGATTTCCAGGGGCCATTTCGAGGGCAGTGGCGGCCCCTATTCCGGTACTCGCACCGGTGATGAGAATGTGTAAAGGCATAGTAGGTTCAGTTTCTTTTCTGAACTTACTCAATCCGATTTGGAACTCCTGAGTGTGTCGAAGCGAAATCCTTGTCTCACAAGGCTCTTGCGAGACGGGAGAGAGCGGGGTGATTGGGATGGCGGAGCTTCAAGCGTTGAAAATAACTGCTGGCCACTTCCTTCTCCTGTTTCAAGAGATGAAGCGTGATGATGCTCTCAAGAGAAGGCGCATGATCAGGAGCAAGTCTGAGCGCAGCGGATAAGTGTCCCCATGCCGCTTCCATCTTGCCTTGATTGAGGCAAACGAAGCCTAAGTTACTGAGAATGCGCTCATCAAAAGGCCTTTGCTGGAGTAAGACTTGAAGCCTCTCCTCTGCTTCTGGTAAAACCGCAGGGTCTCCGGCTCTTGACTTCAGCAAACAGACCACCGCTTGTACCCCTGCTTCCGAATTTTCAGGATTGGCTTGGTACAAGGCATCGTATTGTTGAAGGGCTTGATCAAATGCTCCTTGCGCTTCGAGGATTTCCCCTTTCAAAAACGACCATTCTGCCGGGCTTTCCGGGCTTTGTTGCAGAGCCGCATCAATCAGGGCCAAGGCCTGTTCGTGATTGCCTTGATAAAAAGCGACTCGGGCCGCAGGATAACCAGTACTCCCTTGCAGCAGCTTTCCAGCTCGTTCCAAATGACGGGGATTGGCTTCCTGGGTTTCAAAAAACCTCAGCCAAGCTGATCCCTGAGTCATTGGATCGGTTTCCTCCGAAGTAGCACAATGTAATTCCAGAAAATCTGCCACCGCTTGCAGATCCTGCATGCTATCGGTGGACTGGACGACTCGAATGTTGTGGTCATGAAAGCTCACGTGGGGAATATCAGAGGTCCCTCCCTTGGGCATGTGGCAAGCGACACAATCCCCTTGTTGCGTCATTTGGACGGCTTCTGGTGCCGCACAGAGCAATTGCTCCTGAGCAGAATGACAGCGCAGGCACTGTCGGATATGATCGTCGATGGTGTTGAGGGTTACGCTTTTGTGGGGATTGTGGCAGCTGGTGCAATTGAGCTTGCCTGCACTTTGTTGAAAGCAGCGGGATTCCTGCAAGCGCTCTGCGTGAGAGGCAATCCCAAAGGCATCGGGGTCTCCCCTTCGTTCCAAAAAGACCTCAAAGGTTTCCCGAAGGCGCTGCCCAGGCCGAAAATCCAGCACCTCCTTATCAGGTTGATAGACATTCACCCCCTGTAGATGACACTGCTGACATACGTCGAACTGGGCCTGAATGCTGAGTTTGGCCGGATTCACGATGGAATAATCAATCTCTTCCTCCACATCCACTCCTTCGCCCGCCTGCATGCGTGCCACGTGAACTGCACCTGGACCATGACATTTTTCACAATCAATGCCCAGAGAGATTTTCCGATAGCGGTTTTTACTTTGAGGAATCGGATCAATATGTCCGGTATGACAACTCAGGCATTCCTGGCCAATTTCCCGGGAAAAGCGAGAATTGTTCTGATCATAACCGGGACTGAGGTCCCAAATTTCTTTGTTGACGTACCAAGTGATGGGATGCTCGTACAGATACCCATTGCGCTCCAGCAAATAAGAGCGGGTTTGGTGGCCAGAACCTACGATGTAGTCCACGGATTCTTTGCGGGAAAATACCGTATCGGTTCCTTGCAAACGAAACTCTTCTATGTACAGAGACTCGTTTTCCCAAAAGGCCCAATAGCCAAAATCTTTGCCCTGATCCCAGACAACTTCTCCCGGCCCAAATCGCTCAATGGCTTCTGATTTTTTCGGCATATAGAGCGACTTTCCCATCCCGGTTTGGAGATAGTCCTGATAGATCTTCTGATGACAAGATTGGCAGGAGGCCATCCCGACATATTCGGTAGCGGGATGATGAGCGGCATATTCTGGCTGGGTCGGGCTACAGTGAGAAAATAGAGCCAGCAACAACACGGTCAAGCCCAACGCACAGCTGCCTCCCCAACGAAGAGATTTTCCTGCTCTCCATTTTTGCCCCCTCATGACGAATCCCCTTTACGGACCAACTCCACCAAACGGCTCGCCAATTGTTGTAGGCCGTGGATGTTGTTGTCATAGACGATGTGAGGAAAGCGACGAAAATCCGGGGGAATGTCCCGTTCATGCTGCGAGACCAGAATCACGGGCTTGCCGAGCGTATGCCAAACGCCGATCTTGTAGAAGACATCCGGATGTTTGTAGGTCAAATCGGCTACCAGCAATTCCACCTCATTCATCTTCTCCCAAGTATCTTCCAACTGATCTTCGGAAAACAAGGCATTGGCGCGGGTACTATCCCAACCCATGGCTTTGAGGGTCTGCTGGATGTGGACCCACATGGTTTCAGACCAGTACGCCTCCAAAGGCATGACCACCAAGGCGGTTCTGGGTTTCGTCTCAAAATTCCGGCCCTGGAAAAGCGGGGAGACACTCATTTCTTCCGGCTCAGTCTCCACCGGCTCTACGACCTCTGTCAGGGAGAATCCTTCTTCTGTTTGGTAGGGCCGCAGCTGGAGTTGCTCCCAAATCACCGCTCGAATCATGCGGTGCGTATCCTCTTGTCCCCACATCATGCTGAGGCTCCCATAAGGTTCCTGGCCTGGCGCCTCAAATTGGAACATCAAACTGAAGGTCTGCCCAAAGCGAAGATGTCGGAGCGCATATCGACCGACGATCCCAGGCACTGCTCGGGGCTCATGTAGCTGAATTTGCCCTTCAGCATGCCCGTCTTGGTCTGCTCTGATTTAGACGCGGCCTTGGCGATCCCAAAGTCGACGACCTTGATCTCGCCTTCGTACGTGACGAGGACGTTTTGCGGCGAGATATCGCGGTGAACGATCTGCAGCGGCTGGCCGTCTGTTCCTTTGAGATGGTGCGCGTAGTGCAGAGCTTTGCAGCCGTCGGCGATGACGCGAGCGGCGTAATAGGGCGGAAACGGCTTATTGCGCTTCATGCCTCGCCAGGCGATCGCCGCCAGGTTTTCCCCAGCGATGAACTCCATGGCGATGAAATACGACTCTTCGACTCGGCCGAGGTCGTAGACCTGCACGATGTTCGGATGGCTGAGCACCGAGCAGGTGCGCGCCTCGTCCAAAAACATATCGCGAAAGGTCTTTTGCTCGGCGAGATGCGCGAGGATCTTCTTGATGACGACAAAGCGGTTGAAACCGGCCAAGCCTCGCTGTCGGGCCAGCCAGATTTCTGCCATGCCTCCCGTCGCCAGTTTCTTCACCAGCGTGTACTGACCGAAGCGACGGACGGGACCGATCGCGAAGGTGCTCGCCGGTCGGGATTCTTTGTGCGGAGCCACCACGGAAGCTTGAGTCTGATGATACCTGCCAACGACCTATGCGGGAACCGCAATTACCGAAGTACACATAAGCCGTCGCGACGGGGGCAATCACCGAAGGCGCCCGCAGGACGGGGTCGATCTCGCCTCACGGTCGCCTGGGCAATGGCGATGGCCACCGCGCTCGCCGCAGGCTCGGCGAGCGCCCGACCCCACTACCCGGGACCTTTTGTGCCCGACAAGACCCTCGACGCGCTTCAAAAAAAGGTGAGGGCGCCCGGAGCGCCGATCAAGACCGGCTGTCGGTCAAAAGACCCTGATTGCGATTCCGAGCGCTGGCCGAAAATCCGGAAGCGATTGGCGGACCGCGCTCGCCAAAAACCGGTGCGGATCCTTCATCTCGGCGACTCCCACGTCGCCGCGGACTACATTACCAGCCGAATCCGGCGAGACCTGCAGGCGGTCTACGGCGACGGCGGACGGGGTTTTGTTCATCCGGATCAAGCGTGGGGCTACGGTGGTCGCCGCGTGGGCAAAAGCGACGATTGGGTCCGCGAACGTATCGTCGACGGGGGCCGTCGCATCGGCCGCCCTTACGGTTTTTCCGGAAACAGCATCACCGCGCGTAAGCGAAACGCTTCGGTCTATTACCGGGTTCGACCAGAAGACCGATCGGTCCGTCTTTTTTTCCGGCCGAAGCGGAACCAGCGCGTGTCCGTATATCTCGACAAGAAAAAACTGGGCCGTTTCAAACTGTCAAAAACATCAGGAACGATCGAGATACCGCTGCCGGACCGAAAGCCTCGACGCTATCGGCGCGGCCCTTCGGGCAACACCCTCCGAATACGGGCCGATTCCGTAGGCGCATCGCTGTACGGACTATCTTTCGAAGGGAAATCGAGTGGACTGCAGTACAG
>JBCCCJ010000245.1:0-7105 GCA_039033615.1 Bacteroidota bacterium | reverse complement strand
TCCACCTGGGTAGCACCAATATCTTGATGGAACCCAATGACCAATACTTATGCATCGTTCCAGATCGGTCCAAAAAAGATCCTAGCCAGGCCGTATTCCTTCCTTTCGAAGGAGACAAATCTTTGTCAGTGATTCTGTCTAAAGCATTTTTACTCGCAGCCGATGACAAGATCAAAGATTCCACCATCACCTCTCAAATTCGGAGAAGGTGAACGTATTGCTTGTCCCAAAAGCTTTCACTTTCAAGCCATGGCTGGCGAAAAGATTGCCAACAATTCTCCTGGCTGATTCACAATGTAGCAAGGAGCTCCATTCTGTAGCAATTCCGCCGAGTTGAATCCCCAAGTAACAGCAATGGACTCAATCCCTGCTTTGTTGGCAGCTTCGACATCTCGCAATTCATCACCGATCATGACCACAGATTCAGGCGGGAGGGCCGTCTTTTTTAGGGTACTCCGAATGGCTTTTCCTTTCCCGAAAATAGAGTCTGGGGTCAGGATGAATTCAAAGGGAGGCAAGTCATGCTTGTCCAGAAAGGTGCGAATGCCTTCCTGTGTGTTGGAAGACAAAATGCCCATCCGATAGCCTCTTTCTCGTAGGGCGAACAAAATCTCTGGCATGCCATGAATGGGCGGCACTTTAGTCATGTGGGAGCGGAATCGACTCCGCAAGCGACGGATGACTTTGGGTAATTGAAGCCAGGAAATGCCAGAGAGCTTGAGCAATTCTGAAATGCTTTTTCCTTTCAGTTCCAGCAATTGCTGCCGACTTACTTGGGGGAGACCAAATTCTCCACCTGTCTCATTGAGGATTTCCTCGGCCACCATCAACGTATCCGCGATGGTTCCATCAAAATCGAAAATGAGGAGTTGCTTGTCCATGTGTGGTTCGGGCATTCTCGCGGAAAAGTAGGCGCATTCCTCCCTGCTTTTCCACTGCATTCTAACAACAATCTTACGAGTCTTACTAGCTATATCTTCTGTAACGAAAAAGGAAGAGAATTGGATTGTTTTCCTGAAAAGTTTTTGAAGATTCTGGAAAGTCAACACCGCTTGGGAATTTGTCCTTGAGTCATTTGTTCGCCATTTTCGTCTACTCCAAATGCTAACCCCTCCTTCATGCGTTTTTTCAAGGCCATTCTTTCCCTTTCTCTCTGTTTGGTTCTCAGCCCACTTGCCGCCCAAAAGCCTACCTATCCCCAGGCTCTTTCGGTGCAGCAGATCATGCAGGACCCTGCCTGGATTGGCAGCTCTCCCTCGCGGGTCTTTTGGGCCGAGGACGGAAGTCAGCTCTTCTTCAATTGGAATCCTGAGAATTCACCCGCTGATTCCCTATATGCCTGGAATCAGAAATCGGGAGAGATTGCTGCCGTCTCCTTGACTGATCGCAGAAGTATGTCCAGCAGATTTGGCACCTACAATCCTGATTATTCTGAAAAGCTGTTTGTCAAGAATGGAGACATCCACCTATTGGATCTAGCAGAAGGCAAGGAGCGCGTGCTATTCCAGACAGTCGGGCGAGAATCGAACCCTCAATTTTCCTTGGGAGAAACCCACATCGTATTTGAGCAAGAAGGCAATCTCTTTCGCTGGTCCAGAACCGATGGGAGCCTGGAGCAACTCACCAACTTCCGATCTGGTAGTGCTCGTCCCAAGCGTGGAAAGGGGTCTCCCATCGATCAAAAGGCTTGGTTGGAGCAAGAAGAATTGAGCCTCATCGGAGTACTTGCAGAGCGCAAGGCGGATCGAGAAGCACGGGAAGAAGCCAGAGAAGCACAGCAGATTGAGCGCATGAAGCCTTATTATTACGGAGTCAAAAGCCTCGATGCACTTCAACTCAGTCCTGATGGGCGATTTGCCACCTTTCGTTTGGAGAAAAATGGCAGTGGCGTTGAATACACCTCTGTCCCGGATTATATCCGAGAGTCGGCCTATACCGATGATCTTCGGGCGCGTCCCAAAGTAGGAAGTCCACAGGACACCTATGAATTGGGGATTTACAACCGAGCCCTTGATACGGTCTATTTCGTCGATCCTGGAAATTTACCTGGTATCAAGACCTATCCCGCCTATCTCGCAGATTATGACGCCATCCCAGATTCGGCGGAAGCGAAAGCCCGCGACGTTCTGATCATGGGACCTCGCTGGTCAGCCGATGGCCGTCATGCAGTGGTAGAAATTCGCTCCCTCGATTTCAAAGACCGCTGGATTGCTACGCTCGATCCCAATACGGGCACCCTCCGAGTGTTGGATCATCAGCATGATGAAGCCTGGATCGGTGGTCCGGAAATCAATCGTTGGTTGGGCTACATGGGGGCAGGCGGCTGGCTCTCAGACCATCAGACCTATTGGTTTCAATCGGAAGAAAGTGGCTTTTCTCATCTACATGGGGTGAATGTAATCTCTGGGGAAAAACAGGCCCTGACTTCTGGGGAGTTCGAAGTATCCGATCCCCAAGTGTCTCGCGACGGCAAGCATTTCTATTTTACCTCTAGCGAAGCCGATCTCGGTCAACGACACTTTTACAAAATGTCTGTCCAAGGTGGCAAGCGCACCCGACTGACTGCTATGGAGGGACGCAATCAGGCCTTTCTTTCTCCGGACGAAAGCCAGCTCGCGATCCTGAATTCGACCAGCACTCACCCCACCGAATTATACCTCCAGAACAACAAACCCAAGGCCAAAGCCAAGCGCCTGACAGAATCCATCAGCGAAGCTTTCCTCAGTTATGAGTGGCGGGAGCCGGATTTCGTGTCTTTCTCAGCAGCCGATGGCGCCGAGGTTCCAGCCCGTCTCTATCGCCCCGCAGCAGGAAAGGCCAATGGCGCAGCGGTGATTTTTGTTCACGGCGCAGGCTATTTGCAAAATGCGCATAAGTGGTGGAGCAGCTATTTTCGCGAGTATATGTTCCACAATTTGTTGGTGGAGCGGGGCTATACCGTGCTGGACATAGACTACCGGGGCAGCGCAGGCTACGGGCGCGATTGGCGGACGGGCATCTATCGCCACATGGGCGGCAAAGACCTGAGTGATCAGGTAGATGGCGTAAAATATTTGGTGCAGGAATTTGGAGTCGACGAAGATCGGGTAGGCATCTATGGGGGGTCCTACGGAGGCTTTATCACATTTATGGCGCTGTTTACGGAGCCAGGGGTATTTGCGGCCGGGGCGGCTTTGCGGCCGGTGAGTGATTGGGCGCATTACAACCATGGCTATACCGCCGCCATTCTCAACACGCCGCAATCAGACAGCATCGCATACGTGCGCAGTTCTCCGATTTATCATGCGGAAGGATTACAGGATGCGTTGCTGATTTGTCACGGAATGATCGACACCAATGTTCATTTCCAGGATGTGGTGCGCCTCACCCAACGCTTGATCGAACTCGGCAAAACCAACTGGGAGGTAGCCATGTATCCCATGGAAGGTCATGGATTTCGGGAGCCAAGTAGTTGGACCGATGAGTACCGTCGGATTCTGGAGTTGTTCGAGCGAGAGTTGGCGGAGTAGGGGAGAAAACTCTATGTGATTTTGGCTAAATCTGCCCCAAATCATGAGATTAAGCCAGGGTAGCCTATTTCTGGGCAATGATCTGCAGCATACTTTTGGCAGCCCGGCGAGAAGCCCCTGCCTCTCCCAGCAGATTCTGCAAGTCGGCATAGTCGGCTTTCAATTGGGCGGCAGTCTCAGGCTCAAGTAAGGCCTGGAGGGACGCTACCAAATTGGCTTCGGAGGCATCGTGCTGAATCAATTCGCGTACTGCCAAGCGGTCCAAAATCAGATTGACCAGACTAATGAACTTGACCTGCACCAATCGTTTGCCAATTTGATAGGACAATTCAGAGCCTTTGTAGACCACAACCTCTGGTACGCCAAAGAGAGCCGTTTCTAGAGTGGCTGTCCCGCTGGTGACCACCGCCAAGGAGGCCCGTTGCAAGATGTCGTAGGTCGCATTCATCTGGAGATCCACCGCTTGATTTCCGATCAAAGACTGATAGAACTCCTGGGTTTGACTCGGTGCGCCCGCAATCACAAAGCGATGATTCGGAAAATGCGATGGCAGTTTTAGCATCAGCGGCAAGAGGCGGTTGATCTCCTGTTTTCGGCTACCGGGTAAAAGGGCAATCAGGTCATCCTCGCGACGGGTATCTCCGACCTCGTCGATGACATCCAGCAGCGGATGCCCAACGAATTCTACCTCGACTCCTTCTTTGGCATAAAACTCTTTTTCAAACGGCAAGATCACAAACAGCCGATCTACAAACCGCTGGATCTTTTTGACTCGTCCTTTTTTCCAGGCCCACAACTGGGGAGAAATGTAGTACAAGACCGGAATCCCCAGCTTCGAAGCGAAGGCTGCAATCCGTAAATTGAAACCAGGATAATCCACCAAGACGATGGCATCTGGCTTCCAGGAGAGGAGATCAGCTTGCACCGTTTGGAAGAGCTTTCGGATGGTTCGCAGATTCCGAATCACTTCCCAGAAGCCCATGAAGTTGATGTCGCGCACGTGAGCAACTTGCCTTTGACCCACTTCCTCCATTTGATTGCCTCCCACTCCCCGAAAGGAAACTCCCGGCTGCAATTCCTGCATGGCCCGCATGACATTCGCTGCATGCAGGTCACCTGAATCTTCGCCAGCAATGAAATAGAGCTTCATGAAGGAGGCTTATCTTTCCAATCAGAACTGCCAGGTCTGGGCCATCTCCTCTCGGTGAGGATAATCGGTCAAGTCATGGATCATGGGAGTTACAGAAACATAGCCATTGCGGATGGCATGTTCATCGGTATCTTCTCCTTCATCCATCAAGGCAAAATTGCCCGTCAGCCAGTAGTATTTTCGACCAAATGGATCTACCCGCTCATCAAATTCCTCGATCCAGCGGCCTTTCGCCTGACGAGTAATGCGAATCCCTTTGATTTCCTCTAGGGGGAGATAGGGAATGTTGACATTTAGCAGATATCCTCCTTGCAGTTCTTTCTTCAAAGACTCGGCGATGACTTTCCGAGCGATGGCTTTCGCAGCGGACATATCTCCATCGTGCAAGAAGTGACAGAGCGAAAAACCAATAGACGGCAGCCCTTGCATGGCGCCTTCCCGGGCAGCCGACAAAGTCCCGGAATAGATGCTGCTCACAGACGAATTCGCACCGTGATTGATACCAGACAAGACTAAATCAGCGGGTTCCTTCATCATCACTCCAGTCGCAAACTTGACACAGTCAGCGGGAGTTCCACTGAGAGCGTAGCCCAAGGTGCCATCTGGTAAAATTTCTTTGTAGACCCGGAGCGGTTTGGCGATGCTGATGGCATGGCCCATGCCGCTTTGGGCAGAATCGGGCGCTACCACCGTTACATCACCAAATTCTTTGGCGACTTCTACCAAAGCCAAAATGCCAGGTGCTTGAATGCCGTCATCATTGCTGATGAGGATATGAGGTCGTTGGGACATAGGGGGAGTTCTCAAAATGCGAAGGAATGGATCGCGCGTACAAAACGAGCCGAAAGATACGAGTTTTTGGGGAGGAGTAGGGAGGCGGGACTGCTTTCGCGGCGGGAGGTGAGATGCGGGATTACCGATGGCAACAGGTACCGTGGCCTTCCAGGTCGCAGAGAATCCTGCCTCGAAGTCGAGGACATCTATCTAATGTCGAACCGACGAATGAGGAATGTCGAATGATGATCGGAGATCCCAATGGCACATGCACCCACCGTGCTACAACTGCGCGTCTCGCCCGCGCACAGCGCCTTCGGTACCGATTTTCTGATGGATTTGCTGACGCATCCGAATGAGATAGAGATAAGATTCCATCAATTCCTCTTCTTTCTCTTCATTTTCCGCCAATTGCGCCGCTTTCAGTTCATCCTGGCATTGCTGGAGCAATTGCTCGACTTTGCGATGTTGGTAGTGAAAGAGCGGCCCTTCTACCGTTTTGCGAAGGTTGGAATCGAGATCTAGGACATACGCTCCATGCCGTCGCCAATTGGGGCTGATTTCGTGGGGAGAAATCAACAACTCTGAAACCAGGCGTCGGAGGTCATCTTGTTCATGGTTCAACCAGCGATTGATGTCAACTTTTCCTGTTTCATCGAAAGCGGTAAATATCTCTTGCTTGAGTTGTTCGAAGACCTGATTTTCAAATGTGAGCCCTTCCAGTTCTGCCTGAAAAATTTCCATCAAGGGAATCTGCTCGTAGGTAATGGGCTCGCCTTGATCGTCCTCCAGAGGTGCATCTGCCGGAGCGTCATTCAGCGTTTTTTCGTGGTAGTTGACCATCACCCGCAGCAATTCCCGCTCCTGCCGCACCAATTCCAGTTGTTCAAAACCCTTGAGGGCCTTGACCTCGGCTGTCTCCGGTGGGGGAGGGGGGGCACCCATGCTTTGCTCGGCATGCTTTGCTTGCCTTCTCCGTTCTCGGCTTTTCAGCTTGCTCAATTCCTTCCGGGCCTGATCCACCGCGTGGGTCATCAAGGCTTCGGTGATGTCCACCTGCTGAGCGACGTGCCGGACATACATCTGGCGCTGCACCATGTCCTCCACCCGGCCCACGGTATCGGCCATCTCCCGCACAATCTCGGCATCTGCTCTGGGATCGTTGGCAGGTAAGCGTTCGCGTAAGGTCCGTAGTTTGAACTCGATGAAACTCAGGGAATCAGACTCGATAAAGTCGAGGAATCCTTTGGCACCGACTTCTCGCACATAGGAATCCGGGTCGTGCTGATTTGGCAAGACCAAGACCTGCGGATTCATGTTTTCTTCCACCAACAAATCAATCCCTCTGAGTGCCGCTTTCACTCCCGCAGCATCCCCGTCATAGATCATCAACACGTTGGGGGTGTAGCGACGAATCAGGCGAATCTGCTCCTTGGTCAAAGCCGTTCCGCTAGAAGCTACTACGTTCTGGATGCCATTCTGATGGAGCAGAATGGTGTCCATATAGCCTTCTGTCAGGATGCAGAGGTTTTGATCTCGGATGGCTTTTTTGGCATGGGAAAGGCCATAGAGGATGTTGCTCTTGTGATAAATCGCAGATTCCGAAGAATTGATGTATTTGCCAACATCTTTGCGATTTCCCAGAATTCGTCCGCCAAAGCCGACCACTTTG
>JBCCCJ010000244.1:0-7134 GCA_039033615.1 Bacteroidota bacterium | reverse complement strand
GGTACGGGGTTCATGAAGTGCATCCCGATCACTTTGTCGGGACGCTGCGTAGCGGCTGCGATCTTGGTAATAGAAATGGAAGAGGTATTGGTAGCCAAAATGGCCTCGGCCGGAGCCGCTGTGTCCATGAGGCGAAAGAGATCCAGCTTCAGCTCCAGCGCCTCCGTGGCGGCTTCTACGACCAGATGACGGTCAGATAAGCCCCCAGATAAATCTGTGGTTGGGGTGATGCGAGCCAGGGTAGCGGTTTTGTCTTCCGCCGTGATTTTTTCCTTTTTCAGTTGGCGGTCCAGGTTCTTGCTGATGGTTGCCATGCCGTTTTCCAGGGCAGATTCCGAAATGTCCACCAAATTGACCTGATAGCCATGCTGTGCAAATACATGGGCAATGCCGTTGCCCATGGTGCCGCTGCCGATGACAGCTACTTTTTCAAAACGTTCAATCATGATGTATGGGGGCTTATGAATTGGTGCTCATTTTATGCTTTCTCTCATCAAAATTCTCTTCAACTATCTTCCAACTCCCACTCGTTGCCCTTCAGGCGGACCTCCTTGTTTCGCGGGAAAAAAGGAGGCAAAAAACCGACGAAATTCCAGGCATCCCGCATGCCGTCCCCCTGCCACCGAATTTCGCCCAACGCCTCTCAAACAAGACGTGAAAAGAATCAACAGATTCTCTAGGAATTGCTTGTCCTAAGAATGCAGGCGCATCTTACGACGCAGCAATGGAGCGACCCGATAGCGACTTTCCCCGGTTTCCTGCTGCAATTTGTCCAGCACTGCGACGATATGGGCCAACCCAATTTCCTCACTCCAGGCTACCGGTCCCTGGGGGTAATTGGTACCAAATCGCATCGCCTGATCGATAGCCGCAGCATCTGCCGTTCCTTCCTGCATGACCACATAGGCTTCGTTGATGATCATGAACAAAATCCGGGGCGTAACCATTCCTACCTGATCGTGCACCAGCTGGATTTCTTTCCCGATCCCCTTGGCCCATGCCGCTAGCTGCTCCTTGGTATCTTCCTGGTACACACTGACTTCCCACACCTCTCTTTCCAGGAAGGTTGGCAAAGCATTCAGGCCAAAAAAGGTCGCCCTCAAGTTCGCACAGTGTGGTTGCAACAGTTCCGCCAGGCTCATCTTGACCGCTGATCCGATGACCAGGGTCTCTTCCAAAGAGGCGTATGTACCCACTCTTTCCGGGTGCTCATCTACCCCAAGGTCAATGATGACCTCATAGCGACTGAGGTTTTCAGGTGGTATTTCTCCATGCCAGGCGGGCATAACTGCTACCTGTTGGATAAAAGCTTTGCGACGGTCTTCGGGTCCAATGAGGGCGTAATTCATAGTAGTCGGGGGAACAGGGAATCCCGCGAGCGGGACTTCGTTTCACTCAGCAGGGAACAGGGACAAATTTCTAGCTTCTGAGGGCGGGGAACAAATTTCCGAGGAAAAATTTCCTCCATCCTCGGACATTGGGACAGGTATGATGTAGCGTGACTTTCCAAGCCGCGAAGCCGCCTTTGAACTCACCCCTCCCCCTGTCTTGCCAAGAGAGGGGCTTTTGCCAAAAGGCAAATAGGCCTCTCGAAGCCATCGCTAGCCCCTCCTTGTCAACGAAAAGCGGGTCGTTTCCATTGAAAGGGAAACGGGGGCAGTGCGGGAAGGGTTCAGCAGGTGGCCGAACTCACCCCAAACCCCTCTCTTGCGAAGAGAGGGGCTGCTGCCGACGGCAAATTGGCATCGCGAGATACTCGCTAGCCCCTGATTGTCAACGACAAGCGGGTCGTTTCCATTGAAAGGGAAACGGGGCGGTGCGGGAAGGGTTCAGGCAAGGCCACAATCAAAGATGGTCATGCCGAGCCCGCGAGGCATCTCTTGTTGATTGTTTGGGGAAAACATAAGATTTCTCCTAACGTACTTATGACAACTTTTTGTAGAGGTCTCATTTTCAGACATTTGAGAAATTTCGTTTTGGTAGCCACGAATTGACGAATTGCTTTCCCACCAGTCCATATTTGTGGAAATTCGTTACGAAATGGGTTTAGATTCTTTCCTAGCGAATCGCACAAATCAGAATCCCTGATTCTCAAATTCGGGTAAATTCGTGGCTGATTTCTACTTGTCATTCCAAGGGGAATGTTGGTGCCCAAAATAAGGGCTCGAAATGACAGCTGAGGCTGTGAACCCTTATCCTTGAACTCTGAACGCTGTATTCGCTCCGCACCCGCCTCCGGTCTTGGCAGCGCGGCTCCGCCTCGCGCTAGCCCGACCTCCGGGGGCGCTCCGCCTAGCTCACGGGAAGGACCGGACCGGCAAGCCACCAAACTAGGGGGAGGCAAGCCGCAAGCCGATAATGCCATAGCGATAGCCTGGCGAATAGAGATAGCGATTGGAGACCCGACAATAGCGGGCGGTAAAGATCCAGTTGCCGCCACGAAGTACGCGCAGCGAAGCCCGTTGAGGCTGATCTACCCAGGCCGAGCCGTCGAGGGGAGCGCCATCATAGGTATCATGCCAATCGTCTTCACACCATTCATAGACGTTGCCACTCAGGTCGTAGAGCCCCAGTTCGTTGGGCAGGAGTTGCCCCACCGGATGGGTTTCCTCTCCACTATTTCTAATGTACCAACCTACTTCCTCCAGCTCATCGCTGCCGGCATAACGATAGCCTTCGGAGATCGCCCCCCCTCGGGCCGCGTATTCCCATTCCGCCTCGGTCGGCAGGCGGTAGTTCCCGTCCGTCTGCGCATTCAGTTCTTTCAAAAAACGCTGGCAGTCGTCCCAGGAGACTGTCTCTACGGAGCGCTCCGCTCCCTCGAAGCCGGAGGGATTTTCCCCCATCACTGCCTGCCAGAGGGCTTGGGTGACCGGATACTGTCCCAGGGAGAAGGACGAGACCTCTACTCGGTGGACGGGTTGTTCGTCCTCGTAGGCTTCCTCGTCTTTGCTGCCCATCATAAAGCTACCTGCCAGGATGCGCACCATCGGGATGGGGAGGCCGGAGGGGTGCTGGTGGAGGGAGATATGGGGAGCGATCATCAGAGGATGGATTTGAGTTGTTGAACTACCTCCAGCCATAGCTCATCACGCTTATTGGGATTTTCTTCGGAAGCGATCCAGCGTTTGCGTTTTCCTGGCCCCTGATGCTCCATGAACCAAAAATCATCTACATCACAGGCCCGGAGGGGAATGGGAATGATGTGTGACTGCCCTCTTTTCTCACGGGCGATTTCCAATTCCTCTTTCCAGATAAAGTCGACCGCCATAAAATCTGGGCTGAGTAGGAGCAAGATGATCTCACTGTCATGGAGTTGTCGAAGAATTTCAGGCTCCCAAATGGTTCCGGGAGTAATTTTTCGATCATGCCAAGTTTCCAACTTACCTGTCCTTTTGAGTCCCAGCAGATGTTTGTCCAATTCTGCCCGATAGGATTCATCTTCAGACGCATAGATGAAAAAGGCCGTTTTGGCTTTGAAGTGATCTTTGGGTTGGGAGGTAAAAAAGTCCTGATCAAATTTCTTGATTTTAGAAAGGGGTTCCCAATCCCCCTTGAACCAGCCTTCGGCGGTCATGGTCAGTTGATGCAGATATCGAGTATCACGCTGCTGCTGGTTGAGGTGTTGGAGTTGCTGCTGAATGGCTTCAAATAGATCCTCCCCTCCCCCAATCAGGTCCAGATACACCATCTTTTCGTCCCAGGCTTCCCAAACGTGGGCGTATTGGTTCTGATCGGCAGCCGCATCGTGCAGGATCACGTGGTTTTTCCACATGAGATAGGGTTGGAGGAAGGAGGTGGGGAGTTCTCTTGCCTCTGAGAAGGTTTTCTCTTCTTGGGCGAGGGCTTTGGCTTCCCGAGGTAGGTGTTGCCCCTGCTGGATGGCCACCATAAGTTTGTTGACGGTGCCAGCAGGCAGGAAGGGAGAGAATCGAAACCGAAGCCGGAAATCAGGTGCTTTCCGCAAATGAGCGGGAATGGGGATTTGTTTGGGAAAACGGCTGGGAATGACGTATTCTGTTTTGCCGTACGGGGTTTTCTGGGCAAATCCCAATTGATAGTTTAGGACCAAGGCCAGGAACTTCTGATGAGCCTCTGCTTCATATTCCGGCCAGACATCGGCCAGGTACATTTCGTCCAGCACCCCCTCCCGGACAAAGCGAGATTCGAGCAGGCCCACCATCATCCGCTTGATCCACAGTGGGTTGAGAATGACCCAATCGCGCAGTTCTGAATGATCCCCAAAATAGATGAGCGAGCCGATGCGGTTGAGAATCCGAATCCACTCCCTAGCAGCTGTTGCGTCTAGCTTGGAAGCTGCACATAGGTTTTCGTACTCCTGATAGCTGATAAAATCCTCATCTAGGGCTTCGAGCTTCGATTTGACTGCTAGCCAGGAAGTTGGATAGCGAGTGGTAAACATATCCTTGCTTACCTTGGGGAGGATCTGGCGAATGTCGGTTTCCAATTCATCCAGACCAATCAATTCCTGACAGCTGATTCGTAAGAATTTCTGAATGTTGGAAAAAGCTTGATGGCGGTCCCCTTGGTTGATCAGAGAGGTAACCAGATCAGTCTCGGCTTGATCTATTTTGTTGAGAATGTGTAGCACCGGGCTGGCCTGCGCTTCCTTGGGATCAAAGCTGTAGGCATGGACCATGTCCAGCCAGTATTCGAAACCGATGTACTCATCTCTTCCGGGTTGGTCATCACAGGCAGTCACAAAAAGATAGAGAGATTTGCGACTGCAAAACAGTTGCTGGATTTCCCGGTATTTTCCCTGCCCCCCAAAGTCCCAGATGTTGAGCTGAAAATCTATGGGTTCCGCCAAGCCCGTTTCTTCTGGGCGGAGCGACCGCACTTCGTAGGTAGCGATGTCCACGGTTTCGGTTTGCACCCGTTCCAAGATGGCGTCTCGGTCCAGCAATTTGGCCCGGATGGAAGTTTTGCCCACGTTTCCGTTACCCACCAGGATCATTTTGGCTTCGAACAAAGGCAATAATTCCTCTTTTTGGTTGGCCTGCAAATAGGCGAGTACACTGCTGGCCGCGTTTTCCCACTCTCCGCCAGGGATGACCTCTTGCGGTATTTCTTGTAGCTGGTGCTCCTGCAAATAGAGATATGCCAACTGCTCACTCTGGTACAAAGAATCTGGCAAGTATTCTAGCGGGTTGTGCCGAAGGTCTACCAAGTGCAGTGCTGGTAGGGCAGCGGCGGAGGTCCAGCGTTGGAGTTGGTTGTTGGGCAATTTGAGGTGGGTCAATTGATCCAAGCCAGCAGGTAGGACTACCTCTGTCAAGGCGCAATTGCTGGCTTCCAACCAAATCAAGGACACCGGTGCCATTTCAAAGCTCAAACTTCCCAAGCCCTCATTTCCGCTCAGTTTCAGCCGTTCCAGCGCTGCCATCTTGGGCAAGACCGAGAATTCGGTCAGGGCATTGCCGCTGAGGTTGAGGGCGCGCAGGCGGGCCGAGGTGAAGTCCGGCCAGCCCGTGATGGTATGCCACTGCGCATCGGTGAGGCCACAGCGTGCCAGATTCAGGCCAATCAGGATATCGTCTTGCAGCAGGTACTTGGGGGTATCGGTTTTGTAGGCCATCAGGCCACCTAGCGGGTCGTGGGGGCGCTCCGGCGCAGGCTGCAACTCCCTCCCGAGGAGTTGCTCGATTTGATCAATCAGGGAAATTCGGTTCATGGAATTGTTGCTCTGGCCCAAATATACCGATTCAGGCGGGAAACGGGAAAGGGTTCAAGAGGCTGCGGAACTCACCCCAAACCCCTCTCTTGCGAAGAGAGGAGCCTTGCCGTTGGCAAATGGATGGAGCGAAATGATCGCTGAATGATTGATTATCACCGATAAGCGGGTCGTTTTCCTTCGCGAGGGAAAACGGGGCTGGTGCGGGAAAGGGTTCCGCCCCACCGCCCCACCGGGCCATGACCGCGCCCCCCTCACCGAGCCTGCCGCGCTGGAACGAGGGGGGCAGTTTTCGCAGAAAACGGAGGGTAACCTACTCCGTCAACTTCGCAACCCCGGAAACTGCGGCCAATACATCGGCATATTCCATCAGACGCTCTCGTACTTCATTGATTTCGGTGCGGAGGGCGACGTTGTGTTCCCAGGCGAGTTCGTGCTCGGTGGTGCTTTGGTTCTGCGGCCTGCGGGCTTCCCAATCGGTAAGCAGGGGATGCCATTTGGCCAAAAGAGGGCGCAAGACTTGGTTGAGGATGGCTACGGCCAAATGCCCGAAGGTGGTGTCTTTGGGGCTAGCGGGAGTGGCGAGTTCGGGACCGTAGGTTTTCAGGATCTTGCGCGTGGTCTCAAACATCGAATAATAGGAAGTCAAGGCTTCCCGGAGTAGCCCTTCATGCTCTTGCAAAGGGGCCGTGGTGATGCGGGTGGCCAATTCCACGTACATTTCCCATGCCGCTTTTTTCTGCAATTCGTCGATTTCCCAGGTGGTATCCACCTTCAAAAAGCCCAGGTTGACCGAAAATTTGGTATTAGAGAGTCGTGCGATTCCCATGATGCATGCGTTGATTAGACAAATGGTGCGTTGGCGAGTGCTGCCAATTGAAAGGAAAGGTACCGATTTTGGGGCAAATCGACAGGCTAGAATTGCGGTTCGCCTCCGACCAGTCTTCCTCTGACAGCAACGCGAGCTGACGTCTAACCTCTGCCAGCAAAGCGGTCTCCCCCCTCACTTATGCCTCCCTTCCAGCACCTTGACAATCGCAGGAAGGGAACTGTCCTTGGCTTCCAACAAAATCATCAGATGATACAACAAATCGGCGCATTCATTTTCAAATAGGTCCTGATTGGCGTCTTTGGCTTCGATCACGACCTCCACTGCTTCCTCGCCGACCTTTTGGGCCATTTTGTTGATGCCCTTTTGGAAGAGCATGGAGGTATAAGAGCCTTCGGTGGGATTCTCTTTACGGCCTTTGATGACCTCTGCTAGGCGATGCAAGAAAGTCAGATCGTTCGCATTCTTTTCATCAAAGCACGTATCAGCCCCCGTATGACAAACGGGTCCCTTGGGGTTCGCTTTGACCAGGAGCGCGTCCTGATCGCAATCTTGTCTCACTTCCACTAATTCCAGGAAATTCCCTGAGGTTTCTCCCTTGGTCCAGAGG
>JBCCCJ010000243.1:0-7156 GCA_039033615.1 Bacteroidota bacterium | reverse complement strand
TTCCCAAATCACACTGGTATTCTCCTTGGTTTCCGGGTATCGAACTTTGCCAAACCGTTTTTCCCGTAAGGTCTGAAAGGACAAGCATAGCAGGAGAAGGAACAGATGAAGGCATGTGGCTTTTCCAATCAAACTTACACCTCCACATGCCTTCATCTGTTCCTTCTCCTGCTATGCTTGTCCTTTCAGACCTTACGGGAAAAACGGTTTGGCAAAGTTCGATACCCGGAAACCAAGGAGAATACCAGTGGGATTTGGGAAATCTACCGAAAGGCGTATACTTGGCAAGTCTCTCCGATTCAGACGGAAGACTTCGTTCCATGAGCAAACTCCTGCATTTTTGAAACGACCCGCCATCATTCTGGACGACGATCAAGCGGACCGGGATCATCTGATTCAAATGATCGAAGTCCACGCGCCCGACATTTCGGTGCTTGCTGCGATGTCCTTTGGGGAGATGGCGATCTCTTTGGTGGAAGCCTATCAACCGAAGGTGGTGCTCTGTGAAACCAGGAGTGAGGGTGGAGATCCTTTTGAGTGGCTACACAATTTGCCTCAGCGTAGCTTTGAGGTAGTCTTTGTAACCAGAGATAAAAGCAAAGGCATTGCCGCAGTGAAGGTGCGGGCGGCGGATTATTTGCTCAAGCCCGTTTCTCCCAAGGAACTGAAGACGTGTTTGGAGCGTTTGACCTCGGTCGTCCCTCCTCCTACATCGGTTCCCATCGTGCCGTCCGCCAGGAGTCGGATCAGTTTGCCCAATGCGTTTGGGATTCATCTGGTCGAATTGGAGCAAATCATTCGGATAGAAGGGGAAGAGAATTATTCGCGGGTATTTCTCCATCAGCAAGAACCCATCTTGATGGCCAGAACGCTGAAATACGTGCAACAATTGATCGACAGCCCGCAATTCATCCGGGTGCATCGAAAGCACCTCGTCAATTTGCACTATGTGGTTTCTTATCAAAACCAACCCGCCCACGTAGTGATCATGGAAGATGGGAGCAGGCTTCCCATTTCCCGCAGAAAACTCTCGAATTTTCTGACTCAACTGCCTTGAGAAAACAGCGGAGAAGGTTTGCTTACCCTAGCGCTACAATACGTTCTTCAACCAAGGGTCTGCTGCCAATCCCATTTCGGTGAAGACGTCATCATGGCGAGTGCGGGTTCGTTTCAAGACTTTGTAGCCATGGTTAGCAGTCTCCAGCCAATGGATCTGGGCTTTGTCCCCCAGATTTGCAACCACAGGTCCGAGCAGTTCCGCTTTTGCCAGGGTATCTCGTTCGCCTGACAGAAACAACATTGGCACTTCAATGTCCACCAAATGAGTTGCGCGCTCGGTACCGGGCTTTCCTGGCGCATGTAAGGGAAAAGCGAAAAACATCACCCCTCTCAAATCCTCATCGGGCGAAGTAGCCACGTAATGAGAAGTCATTCGACCGCCAAAGGAATGCCCCCCAGCTAATAACGGCAAATCTGGTGCAAGCACTTTGGCCTGCTGAATCGCGGCATGAATGGTTGCGAGGCTGACGGATTGCTTATCTCGCCCACCGCCTCGTTCCATGAAGGGAAATTGATACCGAAGCGTAGCCAAGCCTTGGTGTGCCATGGCCTGGGTGATCCCTTCCATATTGGTATGGGTCATGCCTGCGCCTGCTCCATGTCCCAGGACGAGGATTCCACGGGCATCTTCTGGACGCCAAAACAGGGCGGAGACTTCTCCGCCCGTTTCGGGGATGGAAATCTTGAGCGCTTGTGGCTCTTTCATAGGAGGATCTGTTGGAACATTAGGCGTTCAGGCAGCTTTTGCCTCTGCCAATCCTGCTTCCGTCAGAGAAAATTCACGGCCATTTTTACTACAATAGCCTTTTCCGACGTTTTTGTTCAACGCATCACTAGCGTTACTCAGTTTTTTGTCGCCTGCCTCTACCAGTGCCGCATTGATATCCCCGGTTTTCAGGGTGGTTTTGCCGCCATTGTGTAGGAAAATCGCGGTCAACAAAAACTTCCGAATCTGGTTTTTGTCACCGTCATTGGCTTTGATGAATTTCCCCAGGTCAGATTTTTTGAATTGGGCGCTAGATCTAGATTTCCCTTTCGAAGAAGTCTTTCTTTTTCTAGTGGTGGTCGTTTGGGTTTTAACCGCAGCGACGACTTCTTTGGGCGCTTCTTCTGTAGCCACTGGCGTTTCCACCACAGGAGCAGCAGTTTTGCGAGGACGACCAGGGCTTCTTTTTCTCCCACGAATGTCAGGAGTTTTCTTCACAGGCGTTTTAGTAGTAGCCTCGCTATCAGTTGTTTTAGAGGTCAGTTCGGGAATGCGGCCAACCATCTCTTCCAATTGCTGAGTGACCCATTTCTGGTCTCCTTCGGCGGAAAATTCGATCTTTCCGACCTTGATTTCAATCTTTGCAGTTGCCATTTGATTCGTATTTTCTTGAGTATAACCCTTATTATAACTCGGACAAAACTAGAAAGTTTTAGAATCATTCCCAATAAAATAACTGGACAAGGTTAGTTATCAATAGATTACGCAACTTTTTTTCACACCAAGCAGTCGCTATATGTCAATAAATGGGTTAGAAAGAATTATTTGTTTGACCGAGGAGACAACTGAATTTTTGTATGCCCTGGGAGAAGAGAGGCGGATAGTGGGAATCAGCGCCTATACCTGCCGCCCCGCTCACGCCAAAAATGAGAAGCCAGTGGTTTCGGCCTTTATTGGGGGTAGCGTACAGAAAATCAAAGCCTTAGCGCCTGATTTGGTGATCGGATTTTCAGATGTCCAAGCGGAATTGGCCCATGACCTCATCAAAGCCAACCTCCAAGTGCTGATCACCAATCAGCGATCTATAGCAGAAATTATAAAAACCTTATATCTATTCGGTAGCCTGGTGGGAGCAGAAGCCAAAGCCGAGGAACTCATTGCGGGATATCAAGCGCATATCCAACACATTCGGGACCAAGTTCCCCCTGGTCCAAGACCAAAGATCTATTTTGAGGAATGGGACGACCCGGCGATCAGCGCCATTGAATGGGTATCTGAGTTGATTGAAATTGCGGGCGGAGAACCCATATTCGCAGATCGGGCGACGGGCAAAGCGTCCAAAGCCCGCTACGTCGAACAAGCAGAAATTCTGGAACGAGCGCCAGATGCGATGATTGCTTGCTGGTGTGGAAAGGCCTTGGATCGGGCATCGGTCTTGAACCGACCAGGATTTAGCGAATTGCCAGCTATCCAGCATCAGCAGTTATACGAAATGGACCCAGCCATCATTTTGCAGCCTGGACCGGCTTGTTTAACTGATGGTCTCACAGAACTCCACCGAATTATAACGCAAGTACGATCAAGTTCACCCACGTTCCAAGTGAGCCGCTGAATGGCATCACCAAGGTATCTATGGGAGCCGAAGGATGTGCCACTGGGGGCGGAGGACTCAGCAAGGTTGGAGGCATGGGCAAGCGACAGGAATCAGAGTCGAGCCAAGCCATTTCAGCAGAAGACGTCTGATCCGTTGACCAGACTTGTTCTAATCCTAAGTTGGGGAGGGAAAAGCTGAGTATCAAGCCCAGTAGGAGGGGGAGGAAAGCAGATTTCATCGTAGCGTGGCTAGTAGGTTTGGTTAAAGAATCAGTAGCCGGAGCAAGGTTGGAAATTACAGTTCCTCCAGGAATTTATTTTTTCGTCAACATATTTTCCCATGCTTCCAGATCATAAGACATGATTTCTATTCCATCCGTTTCCCAGTGATGTAGCTGAATCTGTAATTGGTCATTGACTACTTCCACTTCGTGAATCTGTGCATCTTCCGGCGTTTTCCAGCGAAGCAATTCTCCCGTTTCCAGATGCAGACTCCACAATTTTTCATCGTCTTCCAACGGCACATCCTGAACGATTATCAGGTATGAGCCCCAGGAAAACGATCCTGTGATCGCTGGCCAGCGGAGTTTTCCCGTTCCTTCGGTTGCTTTTGCATCATTGATGAAGGCCCAGGCAAATTGTTCTTCCCGCTTGATGAGGACTCCGTGGGCGGTAGTACAGATTTCATACGGCCAGGGGGAGGTTCCGGCTCCTTTCTTTGCCAAAACTGGTGTTCCATCATTCTCTCCAGAAATCCTTTGGCTTCGATGATTGTGGCCGAAATAGCTGATCCAGGAAGGCGTAGAGGTAGGCGTACCTGTGAGTTGACCGCTTAATTCGCTGTCTATCTCCACAAAATAAATCGTGTCTAAAACGGGTGGCCATGCCTCCCATTGCAGCTCTCTTTTCCATCTCCAATCCACATGAGTTTCGTCCTCAATCCTCGTTCCAAAGTAGGTCGCATCTATCAGCCATTGCAAAGCCGGAAGTGGATGATCCAACTGAATGGTAGCTGGAGCGAGCGCTTCTCTCAAAGCTCTATATTCCTTTTGCCAAAAATCATCAGGGAGATCAATGATATGCCAGAAGGAGCCAAAGTAAAACTCCGTGTAAAATTGATTGGTTTCTCCCGACTTCCCATCCCAGAACAAGACTCCTTCTCCTGCCATCCAGGAACCACTGGCGTGCTCCACCAATAGGCTATCCGCTACGCCATCCTGATTGAAATCCTGTACCAGGGTATCACTTCTGATTGGCTGAGAAAACAGCGAGCATGCGGAAAAAAGGCAGTAGATCAGCCAATATGATCGTTTCATGGCGGAGAGATTTATGGAAAGAGAGTGGTGATCCATGCTTGCCATTCGCTTCGCACCAGCTCCCCATGCTTCGTCAACAGCTCATGCCCGGTATCGGTCAGCAAGAGTTTTCCTTCCGGCAAGGCATCCACAAAAGACTGCGCGGCTTTTCGGGGAAATAGGGGATCTTGTTTCCCAAAAATGAGTAATACGGGGAGCTCCTGAGTTTGGGCGAATAGGCGGCTTAGATTCAGACGTTCTTGGCTGTACAGTTCCGTGGCACGCTTCAATTGTTGCCGATTGGCCTCCGTACGATAGTTTGCGTCCATCATCCGGTACAGAAAGCGATCCAGCAACCTCATTCGGTACAACTGCTTCACCGTCCAACGAATCAAGCGGGGCATCCGCAGACTTTGAGCAAACACCCATTTCCCCAGCCGACTGTACATTGCCCACTCCTGAATGGGATGACTCCGAATGCCATCCGGCGCGATCAGGCACACACTTTTCAACGGAAAAAGCTGCCACTGCTGGAGCAATAGGGCCAACTTCCCCCCCATGCTATAGCCCATGAGGTGCCAGGTTTTGTCAGGGAAATGAGTGCGGAGGGTTTCGGCCCAGGCGCGCCAGACAGCTTCTCCCTGCCCTGAGAGTTTCGATTCGCCAAATGGGGGCAGGTTCAGCACCAAGACTTGCCAGCCGTCCGGGAGTTTCGTCCAAACTCGATCAAATGCGTCTTGATTTTGCCGAAAGCCATGTAGACACAGAAGCAGATTGGGCCCCTCCCCCAGCAATTTCCCGGTGATCATGCCTTCTGCAAAGGGCAAGGAGAGCGTCGCAACCGATGATGGAGAAAGCCTTGGCATGCCTCAAGATCCCAAGTCTTCCGCCCGAAAACAAGCAAGGATTACGGCTGAAGCTGAAATACCTGGCGCAAGATTTCTTCTCCTACTTTGATGCTCACCCGATATTTTCCAGGGGAAAGGCCTTTCAGAGGGACTTGCTTGACTTGCCAATCTGAAGGGATGGTGGTAGTGCCTCGTTTGACCGTTTTTCCCCCAGCCGACTGAACCATGTACTGAATCTTCCGGGTCTGGCGAAAATGAAAACGCAGGCTCAGATTTTCCCCGGCCTTCACTTTTAGGTTGGGAAAAGAGATGCTTTCCGCCAGGGGCAAGGGAGGCAATGCTTCGGCGGGCTCCTGAATGGCGGAATCAGCAAGCGCTTTCGATGCGGAGGATTCCTCTGTTGGTAAAGGCGTTGGTTCCGCGGATTCATCGGCGATCTCAGGCACTTCAGCCGGAGGAATGTAAGCTGCGGGCAAAGCGAGTTGGTGTACGTAGCGCTGCCCATCAGCTTCTGCAATTGCCTCGGTCGGTTTGGGGCCTAATTCCGGTCGGTCGAGACTCACGTATTTGGGGAGGGCCTGCCCATTGGTGCGAAATTGTATCCGATGCGGTTGGACGGCCTGCCCGTTTTCATCTAGGAGGGAATCAGAGATTTCCAATAGGTAAACGGTGTGCTCGGCCAATAGTGCTACTGGTTCCACCACCAGGAGGGGAGTTTTGGGGGGAGTTTGAATCAAAATTTCTACCCCTGAATCTGGCAAGGAAGCCGGATACAGGCGCACACTTTGTTCGGTAATGCTCCAGGGATCTATGCCTCGTTTTTCCCCCGAGGTATGAAACCAGACCGTAACCACCGCATTTCTCAACACTTCTGTTTGGGCGTCGGCAGGAAAACTTCCCCGGAAAGCAAGGGGAGCAGGTTGCGCCAGCAGCAGATGAGTGGCTATCAGGCAGCAAAGAAAGAGGACGGGACGGATCATAAGGATGGACCAACTATTTCACAGAAAAAATAGTCGGACCTTCCGAAAAGAGCAGCCGAAAAGCGCTGTCAGGATAACACGTGAAAGATTTCTTTTGCTTTCCTTCGATTTCTCACGCGCGCTGCAGGGCATGGCGCAAGCTGAAGAAGGCAATGGCCGCAAAGCCCAGTCCCTGCATCAGAAAAAAGGGCAGAATGCTATAATCCTGAAAATCCAGGGCCATCCAAATTCCCCAGCCAAAATAGGCCACCATCAGCCATTCTCCGATGACACCTGGTTTGACCTTTTTGGAGGTGTATTTGACATGCTTCCAGGACCGGTTTTCCTTGTCCACATTGAATTTGGGGGTACGGATGAATGGCGTCTTTTTCCCGCTGTAGCCTTGAATCACCGCGATGGTGTTATGGAGAGAAAGCCCCATCGAAAAGGACAGGAAGGGGATATACATCCGAAACAGGCGCTTGAACCCAGCCCACCAGCTCCCATCACGTCTCGCAAAGGTCGCGAGATACATGAGGGCCAGTACCCCAAAACTGATCAGCAAAGCAGTTACGGGGGCGATCAGAAATTTGATGTTGCCAGCAAAGAGGACGTGCTTGAAATATAGCAGCGGAATGCTGGTTACCCCCAATAAGAGAACCACGATGAAGACCGAACTACTCAGCAAGTGCAGAC
>JBCCCJ010000242.1:0-7166 GCA_039033615.1 Bacteroidota bacterium | reverse complement strand
CTGACGATCCTCAGGCTCTGCCTCTGATTACGGTGGATGAGCCCACCCTGCAGATGCAATTTAGCGTTAACGATTCTCCATTTGCCGGTCAGGAGGGGAAGGGATTGACGTATTTTTCTTTGAGCTGCACCGCTACGTTTTTTTCAAAGATAAGAGTTTTGACCTTACTCTTGAATAGAGTCCTCAACTGAGGCTAGTACTTTTGTAAGCTAGAGATCACCAATCGTCCCCTATTTCAATTGTTCAATTTCGGCAAGGCTAAGACCTGTCAAATCGGAGATCAAGGCCACATCTAACCCTTTCTTGAGCATTTCCAGGGCTATACTCTGCTTTTCAGCTTCTCTGCCCTCTTCTCTACCTTCCTCTCTGCCTTCTTCTTTTCCTTCCTCGAAGGAAGTATCTACCACATTTTTGAGATCGCGGTAATATTTGAGACTGTCCTCGTAGTTTTCTCTTTCCTCAGCACTGAAATTGGCGATTTCGGCGGTGCGGAAAAATCGCTCAAAGATCCGTTCCTGGAGCTTGCTGGGTCGACCTTGTAGATCTGGTAGGTGCTTGAAGACGTACAGCCATTTGTCGTAATTGGTCTCCAATTCTTCCTCCGACTTATGGAACTTGGGCATTTCCAAGTAGATGAAGGTCAATTTGTCGTAAAAGACCTTGCCCGTTTCATCCTTGAGCTTGACAACCGTTTTGACGTGTTCACTGCTTTGGCCATCCTGAAACTCAAAATCCAGAATCCCAACGGTATAGACATGAGTCAGCCGAAAATCCCAATCCCCTCGCTTGGCTTGTTCTTGGATGGGAAAGGTGGCATAATACACACTTCGGTCTTTGAAGAAATTCTGTTTGGCTTTCTGAACTTCGACGATGAATTTTTGGCCATTTTTCCCGGTACAATACAGATCAAAAATGGCTTTTCGATCTAGCGAGCTACTCCCTAGATGCTCACTCTTGGTATAGGTCAGGTCTTCGATTCTGTGATTTTCAGGCAACAAGGTATTCAGGAAGTCAATCAAAAACTCCTTGTTAGGCTCACTGCCAAACAGCTTTTTGAACCCAAAATCCGTGAAGGGATTGACGTATTTTTCTTCGAGCTGCACCTGATCTCTTTTCCTCAAAGATACAGGTTTTGTTTTGTTTTTAGGTTTTCCCTCAACGCAAACACGTCCGCAACCAGGCCAGAGCCGCTACCCTGCTGCGCACGCCCAGTTTGCTGTACAGATTCGAGAAATGCGATTTGACGGTGGCGATGCTCAAAAATAGCTGCTCCGCGATTTCCCGATTGGAATTGCCATCGAGCAGGAGTTGAAGCATGTCCTTTTCGCGGGAAGTCAGAGGCGTAGGCGCATGCTCGTTTAGCAATTCCAGACTGAGCTTGGCGGGCTGTTGCCGTTGGAAATTGTGGATGGCCAATTCGATGCTGGTCAGGAGATCGGCGGGCCGAAAAGGTTTCACCAGATAGGCTGCGGGTCCGGTTTGTTTGGCGGCTTCTAAAGTGGTCCGGTCAGAAAGTGCCGTCAAGAAGATAAAGGGCATGGGGTACTCCTGCTGGATGCGTTGGGCGACTTCTATGCCCGTCATGCCACCACCCAGATTGATGTCTAGGATGGCGAGATCGAAGGGGCCGGATTGCAACGCATGTAAAGCCGCCGGGCCATTGTGGACCGTTTCAGCCACTTCAAAGCCCAATTCTTCCAAGGTTTCTGCTAGATCAATCGCGATCAACGCATCATCTTCCAGGATGATCAGGCGGGGAATGCGTCGGTTTGAATGGCGGTCCATGGAAAGCGAATCATTACGTTGGTACCGGCCTCAGCTTGTACCGTTATTTCTCCAGAAAGTCGTTTCACAAAAGTCTGAACCAAGCGGAGGCCCAAGGAAGATTGACTGCCCCGCTCATTCGGCACATAGCCTGGGCCATTGTCCCGCACCTGTAGGAGCAAGGCCTCAGGTTCTCGTTTGAAGGCCAGGTGAATGTTCACCTGGCCCTGCGCGTAGTCGGCATATTTGAAGGCATTCGTCAGCAATTCATTCACCACCAAACTGATCGGCAACACCACATCAATGTCTAGGCTCACGTTATCCAAATCGCTGCTGATCTCCAACTGGTCTATGGTCCCTTGGTGGAGGCTGGATAATTGGCGGAGCAGTTCACTGAGGTAGGCTTTCACATCCACATTGGCGACATCTTCGTCCTGATACAGGAAATGATGGATGAGGGAAATGGCTTCCAAGCGGGCCTGACTGGCTTCGATGGCAATTTTGGCGCTGGGATCTTCCAATCGCCGACCTTGCAGACGCAGCAGACTGGAAATCACCTGAAGGTTGTTTTTGACCCGATGATGGATTTCCCGCATCAGGGTTTCCTTGTCATCCAGCGCCTGAGCAAGTTGACCATTCTTCTCTGAAAGTTGCTGATTCTGCCGACGGTTGTTGTTCCATAGCATCCCAATCAAGCCCGCAATGATGAGGACCAAAAAGGTGCCAATCCCCAGCAAGAGCATGCGGCGGCGGTTTTGTTGCAGATTCAGCCGCGCCACTTCATTTTCCGCCGTGAGCAGTCGAATTTCCTTGTCTTTGTTTTCTGCTTCAAATTCCGCCAGCATTTCGGTCATCTGCTGATCTTTCTCCCGGTTAAAAAGCGAGTCTTGTAAGGAAACATGCGTCTCTCTCCACTTCAGTGCCTCCCGGTAGCTACGTTTTTGCTTGTACAATTCTCCCAATGCAAGAGCCAGATTGCTTTGGCGGGCAAGCAGATCGTGATCAAAGGCAATTTGCCAGCCGTTGAGCAGGTAATTCTCGGCCTTCCCCAATTGCTCTAGGTCGAAGTAGGCCTTCCCCAAAGCGAGATTGGCATTCACCAGACCTTCTTGATCGTTGATTTGTTCCAGCAAAGGGATGGCTTCCTCAACCAAAGCAATGCCGCGATCAAATTGCCCCAATTCATTGTAGCAGTTGGCCATGTTCATCAAAAAGGAACCGATCCGGTCTTTGATCCCCAGAGTTTGGTGGATTTCATAGGCCTTTTGGTAAGAAACCAGGGCTTTCTTGGGGTCTGTGATGAAGTATTGGTTGGCAAGGTTGTTTTGCACAATGGCGATCCACTCTTGGTTGTTGAGCGCTTCAAAAATGCTTGCCGCTTCTTCGTAATAGCGCAAGGTCTCTTCCCGCTTTCCCCGCACTTCATACGCTGCTCCTACATTATTGAGCACAATTCCCATCTGAAGGGAATCCCCCACGCTTTCGAATCCCCGATACGCCAGGAGATAATGTCGAATGGCTTCGTTCACGTCTCCCGTCCCATATATCGCGATCCCCAGAAAATTTTCACTGCGGGCAATCAGAAACGAGTCCTGACTTTTGTGAGCTTCCTTGGCGTACCACGTTGCGTAAGCTACTGCGATTTCCGGTTCGCCCAGGTAGTGATGTTGAATGCGTCCTTTGATCTGCTCCAGGCGGAGACTGTCATCGGCAATCGCCCGAATCTCCTGGTTGAGGACAGCAGTATCCACTTGTCCCCATAGACAAGTCGGTATCAAACAAGTCAACCATAGCCAAGATCGAATCATAGAACTTCCATTCATACCTTGCTCAAGGTACAGATTTCAACCCCTATAGGAAAAGACCCGCCCCAGATCTTAGCGGGTTTGCTGTTTTGCCAGGAAGGCCGCCAATTGCTTGTCGGTAGCTCCCTGCAATCTTTTTCTGAAAAAGTCGGTCCAGCCCATCAGCCATCCCGAGAATCCCATGGCCTGCCGCGACCAGGCATACAAATCAAAGTGGTCGGTATGCCGAATGATCTTGCCATCCTCAAATTGAAAACGGGCCTCGATCCGGTTGTGAACCGGGCGTTTGTCTTTCCCAAAATGATAGCGAGCCTCCCAATGAGCACTTCCACTTTTGGCGTTGCCCTCCACCTGACTATGGGTCACGGTGAACTCCTTGCCTTGCTGAGATTGCAGCAACATCCGCCACATGGCTTTCGCCTTTTCTCCATACAAGCGACCAAAAGCTGGGTCTTCAAAGATGATCTCATCATGGTAGCAGGCGACCATGGCTTCAGCATCTAGGGCTGCAAAGGATTCGTAGAAGGTATGAATGAGTTGTTGCATAGGGAGAAGGTGAATTCCCGAAATCTACATTCAAATCCAGGTAAGAACCAAGCCTGAATCGTGAATAAGCCTTTCCCGTCAGGGGATTCTTTCGGTAGGATTCCCAAAATCAAGTTATTCTCACTCATTTTGTCAAAACGAGTCCAAGGAATTGTCCCTTTCCCAATGAGAACCTATGATGGGAGAAATCCCTACGGCAGATTCTCTCCTTAGCCTCCTGATTCGTGCCCTCCTTCCCTGTATCCCTGGTCTTGGGTGCAGATCCGTTGGCAAAGGGAACGTTGCTTACCCGCTTGTTAACCGCAGAAAAATAGGAGAAATGAGGTGGTTTCAGCCTTCTCATTCCCGGATTGTTAGGTTGTGTAGTTTTCTATGTAAATATTTTCACAGAAAAATATTTTCCTTTGTTGAAAGCTAATAGGGTAAGCGTCGTACCTCTTCTTTTCATGAAAACTTCCTTAACCGCCTAACGAATGGACCAAGCGATTCGAACACACGTGTATGTCCCTCTCTTGCTCGCTCTCTTTTTCAGTTTGGGTATGGGTAATCTCCTTGCCCAGGCTCCTTATTGTGCCCCGTTATCCGGGAGCCACTGCCAACAAGGAGATCAGATAGAGAATTTCTCTACTTCTGGCGGCATCACGAACATTGTGAACAACAGTTCTGGCTGTGCCAGCGGTGGCTATGTGTTTGATTCCCTCCAGGCGATTACGATCACTGCAGGAGACAGCTTTGGGATTACCGTCCAGGCAGGGCCCTCTTGGGCGCAAGGATTCGCTATCTGGATTGATTGGAACAATGATGTTGACTACGAAGATGGGGGAGAACTGGTTTGGTCCTCCTCCAGCCCATCATTTTCCCCCTTTACGGGGACCATTCAGGTAGCCAACGATCAGGTAGCTGATACCTTCCGGATGCGAGTTCGGAGCAGCTACAATTCGGTTCCCAGCGACCCCTGTACCAATCAAACCTACAGCGAAGTAGAAGAATATTTGGTCGTGGTGGAAAGCAGGGGCCCCGAAATTGGCATTTGCTATGGAGACATTCCTCCACTCATCCAGGAAGTAGATACAGCTTCGAAGGAATCCGGGCCATTCACCTATCTATGGCAAGTCTCAACAGATGACACTAGTTGGTCCACGGCTCCTGGCAGCAATACTAATTTCGATTATTCGCCTATCACCAACCTATTCGACACTACCTTTTACCGCCGCCTCGAAATCGACCAACCCACCGGAGATACTGCTTTCAGTACTTCTGCCACCATCCTTGTGCCTGACTCCCTCCAACTCACGGCTGCGCTGACTGCCGCTAGTTGTGCCGGCCTAGACGATGGCAGCATTGATCTCACAGTCATCGGTGGTGCCGCTCCTTTCAGCTTCAATTGGAGCAATGGGGACAGCATCGAAGACCTTACCAGCCTGGCACCAGGTTCTTATTCCGTGACCGTAACCGATATCTATGACTGTGTCGCAACGGGAACCTACGTCATCACAGAGACCAGACCGATCCAAGTCAGCCTGGCGATTGATAGCTTGCCTTCCTGCTTTGGGATTTCCGATGGAGGACTGACGGCTACTGGTAGTGGAGGAAGCGCCCCTTATGCCTATGCGTGGTCCAACTCTGCCACCACAGCGTCTATCACCGGGGTGTTGGCTGGCACCTATTCGGTGACTGCAACTGATGCCAATGGGTGTCAAGTATCGGACTCTTCTAGCCTGACCCAACCTGCCCTCCTCAGCCTCACTGCGGTCATTGACTCCAACGTCAGTTGTCAAGGCTTCCTCGATGGGGGAGTAACGGCCTCCGTTACCGGAGGGAGTACCCCCTATGCCTACCTCTGGTCCAACAATGCACCCAATGCTTCGATTACCGGGGTCGGGGCAGGTACCTACACCGTGACCGTAACGGATGCCAATGGCTGTACCGAAAGCGATGCTGAGACTGTCAGTGAGCCAACCGCCTTTAGCGCGACCGCCGTGGTAGATTCCAATGCCTCCTGTAATGCGATTGCAGATGGGGGATTGACTGCGCAGGGAACGGGCGGAACGGCTCCCTACACCTACCTCTGGTCCAATGGAGCGACGACGGCTTCCATTACCGGGATCCTTGCGGACGCCTATTCCGTTACCATCACCGATGCCAACGGTTGTACCGATCAGACTTCTGGAATCATCACTGAACCAGCAGCCCTATCGGCCTTCGCAGTGGTAGATTCAAATACCAGTTGTTTTGGCTTCCTGGATGGAGGTGCCGCAGCAGCGGCTACCGGGGGAACCGCCCCTTACGCCTATTCGTGGTCCAATTCTGCCACCACCGCTTCCATCACAGGAGTTGCAGCGGGTACCTATTCGGTCACCATCACCGATGCCAATGGCTGTGTAGGGAATACCTCCGTTCAGATTGCCGAACCTGCGGCTTTGGATGCCGTTGCAGTCCTGGACTCCAATGCCAGCTGTTTTGGTTTTTCAGATGGAGGAGCCACTGCTTCGGCAACAGGAGGCACCGCCCCTTACAGCTACGCCTGGTCCAATTCTGCGACGACGCCCTCCATCACCGGGGTGATCGCGGGTTCCTATAGCGTAACGATTACGGATGCCAATGGATGCACCGACCAGACGACCCAGCAGATCATAGAACCAACTGCCCTCTTGGCGGCAACGGTGCTAGATTCCAACATCAGCTGCAAAGGGCTGTTGGATGGAGGGGCGATGGCAAGTGCTACCGGGGGGACTGCCCCTTATGCCTACCTGTGGTCCACCACTGCCTCAACCAATTTCATCACGGGCGTGGCAGCAGGGACCTACACCGTTACCGTCACTGATGCCAATGGATGTACAGATCAGGCGATCCAGCTCATCACTGAACCCGCCGAATTGATCGCCACCGTAGCGGTAGATTCCCAGGCGAGTTGTTTTGGATTTGCCGATGGGGGACTCACCACCAACGTTACGGGAGGAACCGCCCCTTATGCCTACCTTTGGAACAATACTGCTATCACGGCTTCCATCACTGGGGTAACGGCAGGCAGTTACTCGGTTACGATTACCG
>JBCCCJ010000241.1:0-7170 GCA_039033615.1 Bacteroidota bacterium | reverse complement strand
CTTTGACGGTTTGGTACACCAAAATGTATTGCCCTTCATGCACCAATACCTCCGGCGTAAACACCGAGCGATCGTCATAATTCCCAGTTGGCCCCCTGCCTACCGCCAAGCCGCGTTCCTCCCAGTCAAATCCATCGACAGAGGTCGCGTACCACACTTCGGTTTTGTCCCAGGGAAAGACCTTCTTCTCGGGATCTCCAGTATGAAAGCCGTGGGTGATTCCGGTGGTGCGGGAGTAGTACACAAAAAAGGTGTCGTTGACCTGAATCACGGCGGAAGGATCGCGGCGGGTTACCCCTTCTTCAAACGCAAAATCTCCCCCCAGATCCATCGCCTTGAAGCGGCCATACCACTCCGGTCCTTGGTCGTAGTTTCGTGCTAGGGCTCGCTTGGAAGCGGTGCTCAGGTGTTCCAGATCGGTGATGGCGTTGTTTTCATAGACTTCATCAGCATAGGTCGGCGAGGTAGCAGCGGGGGGAGAAGGGCTGCAAGCGGCCCACATTCCCAGGAGCAGGCTCCCGCAGAGAACAAACAGAGATTTCATCGGTATATGGATCGCAGTAGATGGCATCAGGCTTCGGTTTTGGTAGATTCTCCTTTGGCTACGTGGCTGGTGATTCGATGGCAGTGAAAGCGTCGAATGTATTGATAATCATCGGTTTGGTACTGGTGAGTTAATCCCCATTGGAGGGTCGCAAGGGGATTCTCTTCGCTCTCCAAGGATCGGTTGAGCCCAATGGCATGAGGCGCCCCTTTGATCACGGATTGAATCTCAAAATTGATCCCATCCGGAGCCCACTGGATGGTGTTTTTCTCTGGCCCGTCGGTGGTGATCAGCGAAGCAATGCCGTTTTGGTACGGCCACACACAGATTTCATGTCCACTGTTGGAGATGGGATTGTAGGGCGATTTATGATAAGGTCCCAGGGGATGATCGGCGATGGCTACTCCGTGGCGGATTTGGCGGCCTCCAAAGGTGATTTCTTCCCCCATTTGCTCGCCTTTGTAATAGAGGTAAAACTTGCCTTGGTACGGAAGAATGCAGGGATCATGCACTTTATGGCTGTCGAAGTCCCCTTTTTTGATCACGTCAAAACGGTTGTCTGCCTCTCCTTTCCATAGGCCGTTATCGGCCGGACTCAGAATAGGCGTTTCGCTTTTGTGCCAGGGACCATGAGGGGAATCTGCCCAGGCGATGCCTACTTGATTTTTGACTCGGATGGAATACGGATTCTGCACCGTTTGATACACCAAATAATAGCGGCCTTCATGGACCAAGATTTCGGTGGTAAATACGGAACGGTCATCATAAGCTCCGGCCGCGCCTCTTTCTACCGCTGGCCCTTGCTCTTTCCACTCCCAGCCGTCGGTGGAGGTGGCATACCAGATGTCGCACAAATCCCAGGGGAAAACCCGATACTCCGGCGGTCCACCAAAACCCTGGGTAGGACCGACGCCTCTGGTGTACCACACGAAATAGGTTCCATCCACCTGAATGATGGCACTGGGATCGCGCCGCACTATGCCTGCTTCATAGGCCAGATCACCTTTCAAATCAAAGATTTCGAACTCACAAAACCACGCATTGTCGCGCTTGGACCAAGCCAAGGCGCGTCGGGAAGCCGCACTCAGAAATTCTGGGTGGGTGATGCCCAGACGGTCGTAATCTTCTGTAGAGTAGGTAGTCATGGAGGATAAATGAAGCAGGATGATCAAGGTACACAAGAGAATCTCAAGAAGTGGTTTTTTCTGATGCTCTCGGAAATTGATCACTCACAAATAACTGAACAGCTCGGAATTTTTTACCTAGACGTGCCAAGAAGCGCCCGGAAAAGGATTTTGCAAGGGTAATGATCAGCTTTCTCTCAACAGGAAAATACCAGAGAACAGGGAGGAGGGAAAAAGATCATTTTCAGGATACAGGCTCGGTTGAGCGCCTTATTTGGAGCGTCCAGTTTTTGTCAAGTAGCTGATTGGGAATTGTGCGACTTTCTGGTTTGATTGGAGATCATCCCTTGTTGTTCTGAGGTTCTCATTTTGTTAAGCACGGATTTCACGAATGGTCTCTGCTGTCTTCTGATTGAGTAGCCACGAATTACCCCGATTTCACACATGGCTCCCCCTCCTTCCTCTTTTCTTCGTTTGGTGTTCTTGCTATGGCTTGCGCTCAGTTTGGGTTGTCAATCAGATCCCGAACCGGAATACCTGCTCCGGGCCAGTCTTTGGGCCAATGAAGAACATACCTGGTACCAAGCTTTTGAGCGATTCGGAGAAGTGCTGGAAATCCGCTCCAATGGTCGCCTGAAATTGCAGGTGTATCCTTCGGAGCAGCTAGCCAAAGAACTGGAATCCATTCGATTGATCCGGGCTGAGGTGATCGACATGACCGTAACCGCTTCTCTGTTGAGCAATTGGATCGAGATCGCGGCCTTTTGTGAGCTGCCCTATTTGTTGAAGGATTCTGCCGACAAGCAAGCCCTGTTGTATGGGCCGCTGGGAGAAGAGATCCAAGCCGCGATATTGGAAGAATTGGGGCTGAGAACCATCGCCGTTTTTGAACGCGGCCCCCGACATTTGACCACGAATAGACCCATTCGCCATCCCGACGATTTGGAGGGCCTGATCGTGCGGGTACCCAGCGTCCCTACCTTCGTCACGGCCTGGGAAGCGTTGGGAGCCAAGCCGACGCCCATGGCGTTTTCGGAGGTCTTTACTTCCCTCCAGCAAGGCACCATAGAAGCGCAAGAAAATCCCCTGGACCTGATCCTGACCGCTGGATTCTCCGAAGTTCAGCAATACGTCAACCTGACTGGGCACGTGATGAGCTGGAGCTATCCGGTGATTGGCGAGCCGCAATTTCAGCGACTCCCGCCAGACTTGCAGCAGATTCTGTTGGAAGCAGCGCAGGAAATGCAGGCCTATGAGCATGAGCTATTTCTGAAAAATGAAGCCTTGCTCCGCCAACAATTGGAGGATAAAGGGATGCAGTTCGTGGAGGTGGACAAAGCCGCCTTTGCGGAGCGTTGTGAGCAAGCCATCTTTCAAGGCCTGCAAGCGGACAATCAAGCTCGCTATCGGGCATTTTTGCAATCGAGAAAAGAGACCCCATGAGTAGGTTTTGGAAAAGGGTATTATCTATTGGCACGCTGCTCAGTGCAAGTTGCCTCATCGGAAGTGTGTTGTTGCAGGTATTTGCTCGCTTCGCCTTGTCTAGCACCCCCGCCTGGACCGAGGCAGCATCGCGGGTGTTTTTTCTCTATTCGGTGGCCTTCGCCGCAGGGCTGGCTTATGCCGAGGATGGTTTTGTCGCTTTGGATGTGTGGTATCGGCGCTTTTCGCCCCGCATCCAACGCTTTTTGCGATCGTTGGGCTCCTTGCTGACGCTGGGCTTGTTTGCCACGGTTGCCATTTTCTCCCTACGCTTCTTGCAATTGGGGCATGAGGAGTTTTCACCGAGCATGGGCCTGCGGATGTCGGTGATCTTTTTCAGTGTTTGTCTCTTGGCGGCTTCGGTGGCTGGGCTGGCGGGCAAGGATTTGTGGAACGATTTCAATGCCAACAAATAAATGATCTGGCTGCTACTTTTGGTGTTTGTCTTGTGCCTGGTGATTCGGGTACCGATTGCCTTTGCGCTAGGGCTGTCCTGCTTGGCGTACCTGCTGGCGGCGGATATTTCGCTGGTGGTCTTGCCGATGAAATTGTATTCCGGCATGGATGTGTTTGTGCTGTTGAGTGTGCCGGGCTTCATCCTGGCAGGAAATCTGATGAACCACGGCGGACTGACCGAGAAGATCATTGATTTTTGCAATCATCTGTTTGGGCGCATTCGAGGCGGGCTGGCCTTGGTCAACATTGGTGCGTCCATGTTATTTGCCGGCATCACCGGGACGGCGGTGGCAGATACGGCCAGCATTGGTTCGGTCTTGATTCCCGCGATGAAAAAAGAGGGCTATGAAGGCAGTTTCTCTTGTGCTGTTACGGCGGCTTCTTCTACCGTGGGGCCGATCATTCCGCCTAGTGTACCGATGATCATTGCGGCTACCCTGACCGGTTTATCGGTGGGGAAATTGTTCCTGGCCGGAGCCTTGCCAGGGTTGTTGCTGGGGGGAGGTATGATGGGCTTGACCTATTTTCTGGCGGTGAAGCGAAAGTTCCCCAAGCAAGCGCCCAGTTCCTTCCAGCAAATCCTGAGCAGCTTTGGCAGTACCTTTTGGGCGTTACTGCTCACGGTCCTGATTCTATTTGGCATCATCGGCGGGGTATTTACTCCCACCGAAGCCTCCATTGTCGCCGTGCTATACGCTTGGCTGGTAGGGACGCTGGTGTATCGCAAACTGTCTTTTCGGGCCTTGCCGGGCATCATCTTGGACTCGATGAAAACCTCCGCTTCCCTGATGGTGCTGATCGGTTTTGCCAATCTGTTCGGCTGGATCCTGGTGGTGGAGCAGGTACCCCAATCAGTTTCGGCGGGCATCCTTGACTTCACTCAAAACAAATACCTCGTTCTGCTCCTGATCAACCTGCTCTTGATCTTCGTGGGCACCTTCATGGAAACCCTCGCCGCTTTGCTGATTTTGTTTCCCCTCCTACTCAAAGTCGCCACCACCGTAGGCGTCGATCCCATTCATTTTGCCGTCATCTCGGTGCTCAACCTCATCATCGGCCTGACCACTCCGCCTCTGGGCTTATGTCTATTTGTGGCCTCCAGCATCGGCAAAGAACCCGTAGATCGGGTCTCCAAAGCCAGTTTGCCCTATTTGGGGGTGAGCCTTCTGGTGCTGACACTGGTAACGCTGTTTCCGGAGCTTTCGCTGTTTCTGCCAGGGTGGTTGATGGGGTAGGGGAGATGGTAGGGCCGGTATCTATTCTCCTCCCTTTTTATTGCGACGGATTTCTCATTCTTGTGGGACAAGAGGCTACTTGACTTCTGTTTAGCGCAACCAATTGAGAAAACTTCCACATATGGATCGCGCTGATAGGGATCACGGTTGTAGCTTACTCCTCCTTGCCCTTGTTTCCTGGCAGATTGATTTGAATGTTGCTATTCTCCATATCCTGAAATGTGAGATTGTTATTGCCTTTGACCTTGGCGACATTGGTCTTCACAATCACCTGAGAGAGGGGTTCTTCACTCGTTTGCTCAACCCGCTGGAGGAGTGCCTGGACTTGTGTCAATACTGTCGGATCTTCCAAAGCAGTGAGCAATACATCGTTGAAATCCTGCTGGAAGTCCTCATCCTCGGGAAGCTTTTCCAGATTCCGTAGCGCCTTTTCCGCATCTTTTTTGCCACGAAAGAGCTGAATCAGTCCTTCCTTGAGTGACTTGAGGGCTTCATTGGTGGTGGTTTTGATGGCTTGTTGGCCAAAGAGGGTTACCAAAGAGCCAAGGGTCCATTCGGCGACTTGAGTTTTTTCCATGTGATGATGTGTTAATACTGGGATATTTGTAAATCTTTTGGTGAATCTGATATAATTTGCATAAATTTTGTCAGAGAATCATCTTTTGGCTTTGACTTTTTCCTTAGCTAATCTATCAATACATGGCTTCTTCAACTTCTGCCAACCAGGCTCAGGTAACTGGACGGGGAAATATTGTGCTACAAGGCGTCTCAGGCACGGTTATCATTAACTATAACGATCCTGAAGCGGCTGAGAAATTGCGGGCTAATGACCTCAGGGAGGAGGAAATCCAGCGCTTGCTGCATGATGCGAGGAGCAAGGCTAATCGCTACCGGTGGATCATTGTGAGCTTGGTGATATTACTTGCCATCGTGGTCGGGAGCGGTGGGTGGGCATTTTGGCAGCAAAGTCAACTCCCGGAAGGATGGCAAGCAATTTCCTGTTCAGGAGCAAAACGGTTTCTTGCCCATCCTGAAGAGTTTGAATTGTTCATCAATTGCAGAAACCTAGTCGGTGGTTTTTGTGGTGAAAATACCTATTTGATAACCGCTGCTTCTCTCAATGAGTATGGCCAATTGACCTTTTCTTACACCTATAAGAGCGGGAAGGCTACGGCTACTATCGGCGACAATTGTCTGGCAGAGGGGCGCTACCAAACGACCAGCGGACCAGGAGATTTTCAGCTCCTGTTTCAGTCCGATGGAACCGCTAGGGGATCATGGAGCAACCTTGTTTCTAACGGAGAATTCAACATAGTCCGAAAAAAGTAATTCCCCAGAATGCTTTGGGTTTTTGACAAAAGAATAGACAGCCAGCGACGAAAACTTCGAAATCTCGCGTCATACCCGTTTCTACATAAGAGAAAATGTACGGGCTATGGCCACGCTAAGGCTGATTCCTCAATATCCACGAGCTCTCCCTTGCGAGAGAGAAGAACATGATCAAAAATTTCCTCTTCTTCTTTTACTGGTTCAATTTCTGGAAGCACCTCATCTATCAAGTTTCCATTTCCATCAATTCGTAAGTGGATGAAGGTTAAAGCGAATGGTACAATGCCCGGGCCTTTTATCTTCAATTGATTGGGACCTTCTCTGATAAGCTCCATGTCCCCTTGCATCCTGAAAACCGCTTCCTCCAACTCCCTGATCTCTCTCATCAACAGTCGCTCATGCTCAGAGGTAAAATGAATCGTGATACTGCTAGTCAGTAATATACCGTCAATGAGCAACAAATCGCTCGCCCCCTCTCCTATAAAGAACCTGCTTGTCGAGTTTGCCACATCCAATTGAGTCCCTTGGATCGCCTCTATTAGCTCAGAGTGACCCACCTTCTGTAACAAAATCGATTCAAAGGAGAAGGCCATACCGGACATCGACCTGAGGATAGGCTTGAAACTGGGTTCTTGGATGCCATGTCCCTTCAAAAACCCTTTGAGAAATCCATCGAGAATTTGCAGACCGATCTTTGGTGAAAACATGGTACTTGTTACGCCTTCCAGATCTTGTAGAGATGTGACAGAAAGGGGAGAGTTTTGGAGGTCTAATACAGCTGGACTATTCACATAGGAAGATAGGAGCCCCTGAATGCTAGGCTCAATGCGGTTACTCGGATCTCGTTCAATGACCAACATTGTCTGATAAGTAGGCTGAGGTTTTAAGACCACATTAGCCTTGTACTTGTCGCGGAGAGTACCGAACAACTTGTCTTGGAATGGAGGAAATGGTAAGCTCATGGGATGGGTTTGTTAGAAAGGCACATACAAAAGCCAGG
>JBCCCJ010000240.1:0-7194 GCA_039033615.1 Bacteroidota bacterium | reverse complement strand
TTTTTTGTTTTAATAACAATGTGTATGTTGATCCTCTTTAATTTTTGAATAAAGGTCTTACATTTGATTCGACTCTTCCTTTTCGGACCAAACTTGATATTTTTGGAACCTGTCAGCGTCAATTTCCCTCGAAATAGCCCACTATTCCTCGGAAAATTTCCTTGCTAGAACCCCAAAATCTTGCGTTTGGACACGAAATTCCAACACCCAAACAGCCTCTATAGATCGCAGCATCATTGATCTACAGGTTTACTTTTTATTCCTACCACACTTATGGACAGAGAAAGATCGCGGAGAAGAAGCAGCATCGCAGAGGAATTTGATACCTCTCTGATGTATGACGACATTGAAAAAATCCGTGAACGCGAAGAAGAAGAAGAGAAGGATCAGAATAGTAAGTTGGGTTCTGCGGGGATGATGGCCTTTTTTGCAGGAGCTGCTCTCTTGACAACTGGCATTCTCAGCAGCATGGGCATGTTGCCCTTTGGCTTGGCTGAATTTCTCAAAAGCGCCGCCCTTCCGGTCATCGGATTTGGGGCATTGGGATATGGGTTCTACAAAACGTTGAAGCTGGCTTTCCGCCAAAAGGAATTGAATTTCCCCGCTTTGAACGTGTACCGAAAAACCAAACCGGTTGCGGCCCCCAAAGCAAAAGCCGAAGAAGCTCCTAAATCGCGTCAAAAGAATACCAATCAAACCACCTATCAGCGGAGAGCCCGAACCTATCGCCGGACCAGCAGTGAACGAAAGACCCTTCGCCGCTCTCGTACCAATCGGGTGTTCTCTGGCGTAGCTGGTGGAATTGCAGAATACGTTGGCATTTCGGCCGCTTTGATCCGTTTTGCCTTCATCGCTGGTATGTTCATGTCGGGCGGGATGTCGGTATTCATTTACCTACTTCTCTCCATCGTCTTACCAGCGAATTACGATTCGTATCAAGAAGTTCGCCCCCCCAAGACTCCTCCTCGCCGCCCCGCGGAGTCTGGACCAAGAATGTAACAGGACCTTCACTCGCACTGTTTCTTGTTTCACTTTCGTTTATTGATTCATGCGTACCTTTTACATTCTGAAAGTCAAGGGGAAGGCCAAAATTCCTGACTACATTCAACTGAGAGACGAAAACCATACCCTCATTGGGTATTTCCGCCCTGGGCGAAAAGAGCGTCTGCTCAAAGTAGTGAAGGATGAAGGCGATGCGGCCGCATTGCAGGCTGCGATTGATGGTCTGGAACAATATGGCAAAATCACCCGCGTGACCCTCGCAGATTGATCCCATGGAACCCATTGTACAATTCGCGCACGTTTCTGTTTCCTTTGCTGAAAAAATCATCCTCCAAGAGGCCAATCTCGCTTTGTTGAAAGGAGAATTCTCCTATTTGGTGGGGCCTACCGGAACGGGCAAGAGTACCATCATGAAGTTGATCTATGGGGATGTCAAGCCCAAGTACGGTCACATTAGGGTGGGAGAATTTCGGGTAGAAACCCTGACGTACAAGGAATTGCCCTTTCTTCGCCGAAAGCTTGGCATTGTCTTTCAGGATTACCAGTTGCTACCTGATCGGAGTGTGTATCAAAACATCTACTTTGCGCTCAAAGCCTCCGGTTGGCGTTCTTCTTCCCGAATCAAGGCCCGCATCCAGGAAGTCCTGATGAAAGTGGGCATGGCTGGCAAAGCAGAAAGTTTGCCACACCAGTTGTCCGGCGGAGAACAACAGCGAGTTACCATCGCCCGGGCTCTGATCAACGATCCGTTTTTGATGGTGGCAGATGAACCTACGGGCAATCTCGATCCAGAAGCTTCGCACAAGATTATGGAGCTGTTATGGAACATTCATTACGGTGGTACCACCATCCTGATGGCGACCCATGAATACCCCCTGATCCAACAATTCCCTTCTAAAGTGCTAGAGGTGCAGAACGGAAAGATTGTGGATCATCCACAGGCGTCTGTTTTTCTGGAGGATTATCGGAATCGCCTGCATACTCCCAACGCCTAGAGTAGGGTTTTTTTGCTGGTTTGACAACTAAGGATAGCCTGAAAGCCATTTTTTGACTCAACATTTCAGCAACCATCTATGTTTCGACTCCTCATTTGTCTGCTCTCTTCCCTATTGATTAGTTCTGGTATTCTGGCCCAAAACAAGCTCGCAGACACCGAAAGCAGGTTGAAAGACCTGGCCAGCATTTGGTTGGTAAATGCTCCCTTGAAGGAAAAGCTGTCTCACAATCGGCAATTCGCCAAGCTCCTGATCGAAACCCTTCGTCAGCCTGAGAGCTATGAGTATCCGTTTGATTCACTCGAAAGTATCTCCATGCTCAGGGCTGAGGACAACAGTTTCCGAATCTTTACCTGGCAAATTCTGGATAAGCAGGATACCAGTCAGTACTACGGCAATCAGACCCATTACTATTTTGGGATAGTTCAGCGAAAATATCTCAATGAATCGGGCGAAACGGAATACATTCCCATTCCCCTGCTAGAGATGAATGAGATTCCGCCCGGGGTAGAGAACTTGGTACTGGATGATCAAAACTGGTTGGGAGGGCTCTATTATCCCGCTAAATATCACGAATCCATCCCCACCTTATCCTTCAAGTACTATGATCCAAAACTGCAGGACAGCAAAGGCAAGATCAAAAAGGTCAAGCAAACCTTCTATGTACTCCTGGGCTGGAATGGGCTGGACAATCGCAGCAACCTCAAATTTGTGGATGTGATGAGTTTCGACCCGGAGGTGAAAGATCGGGTCATTTTCGGTGCCAATGTCTTCTACTTTGACCTGGTGCCCAAGTTCCGGGCCTTGTTCAAATATTCAGAGTATGCGCCCTTCAGTTTGAATTATGCCTACGTAAAACGAGGTTGGCGAAAGAAAAAAATGATCGTGTATGATCACTTGGCAAGCCCCAAACCAGGGGAGCGGAAATTGAAGGAGATCTGGGAAATGGGACCAGACGGTTCCTACGATGCGCTCTCCTATGAAAAACGGGGAGGATATTTTGGCTGGTTCACCAATGTGGAGTTGGCAGAGGAATACAACTCCAAGATCAATCGGAAGGAAATTGAGGAAATGCGGGAGAAGGAAATGGCCCGCTTGAAGGAAGCTGGAATTGATTTGAGCAAGCCAAAGTAGGAAAAATCAGCCTTTCTAGTCTGGAAATGGGATTTTTTGGCATAACGAAAAACCTGTTGTTAGGTTTTCCATAAATTTATACTTTTGCTCAGACTAAAAACCTAACTGACTAACACTGAAGTTATGCAAGGGAGAGATGAAGTGTATTCACAGAAGATCAGAGCTGGGAAACGGACCTATTTTTTTGATGTAAGATCTACCCGCTCCAGTGACTACTACATCACCATCACGGAGAGCAAGAAGCGATTCAATGGACGGGGGTACGACAAGCATAAAATTTTCCTCTACAAGGAAGACTTCAACAAATTCCTCAACTCTTTGACGGAGACCATCAATCACGTCAAGACCGAGTTGCTGCCTGATTACGATTATGAGGAATTTGACCGTCGGGACCGTGAGTATGAGCAAGAGGGAGAAGGCGGTGAACGTCGTCCTCGCCCTAAGCCAGAAGAGCAGGCGCAAGAAACCGTAGCAACGGAAGAAGCGGCAGCGACTGAAGAAACTACCAGTGATGAATCCCTGGAAGAAATTTCCACTAGCTGGGAAGACTGATTCCTTCGAATAACCTAAAGAGCCTCTCCTTCACCGGAGGGGCTTTTTTTGTGTTTTTTTTCTTGGAAAGGGAATAATCTCTGGATCAAGCTTGTCAAAGAAGGGATTATCAACAGAACCGGTTCTGCTCTTTGTTTACCTTATTCATCAATATCATGAAGATCTACCAACAACTGATCTGGCTCTCTCTGTTCGCATTACTGGGAAGCTGGAGCCTTACTGCCCAACCGCACCGAAAAGCCTCTCCTGAACAAAAGGCACACCGCACAGCCGTCAAGGAATACCTAGAAGCCAACGTATTGCCAGTCGTGGCGGCAGAAAGAGAAACCTTTGAGCAGGAACTCAGTGCCGCCGATCAGCGCGAACTCCAACAAATTCGGGGTGAAATGGAACGCTTGCGCGCCAATCGCAAAAACCATCGGCAAGCGCGTCGTCCAGCCAAAGGAGAAGCCCGCCCCGAGCCTACCGAAGCTCAGCGAGCAGAGATGAAAGCCCATAAGAAAGCCCAACGCCTCTTGATGACCCGTGCGTGGAACATTGCAGACGCATACGAAACGGAGATCGAAGCTCACCTCGAAACCCTTCGCCCCCAAGCAGAAGTTTGGAAAGAAGAACTGAAACAATTGCACGAATCCCACCGTCCATCCGAGGCGCCTCCCGGCGAACATGCTGAAGAGGCAGCCCACCCTCGTCCGCATCGTGGGGGAAAACATGGAACTCGTGGACCACATCATGGGCAAGGGCATCGAGGCGCCAAAGGCATGTTTCGCCCCTTGCATAGCCCGGTAGCCTTTTTACTCTTTGATCCCAGTGCCCCACAGCCTTTCGAAGAGCAGGAAGTCGCACCGAAGCTCCTCACCTACCCCAACCCTGCTTCCACTGCCACTACCGTGAATCTGGATTTGAAACAGGCTGGCACGGTACACATTGACCTGGTAGATCCCCAAGGGAACGTGGTCAAGAGTTGGAGTCAAGCCAAACAATCCGCCGGAGAGAAGCAGATTCAACTGCCGTTGGAAGGAATCGAGGCTGGTGTGTACCTGATCCGGGTTCAAACCGCAGCAGGTGTGCAAAGTGAAAAAATCGTGATCGAGTAAGCTCGATTCATTGACTTACCCAAAGCGGGAGAAGGTCGGCAAATGCCCATCTTCTCCTGCTTTCTGTTTGTAGGAGGCGGCTACACCGGAAGAATGGGCTGCGAGTAGCTGGCAATCGCCTGATACAAATCCCTTGGGTGAAAAGGCTTGGAAACAAAGTCATTCATCCCAACGGATTGAACCTGTTCCCGAACCGGAAGCATGGCCGAGGCGGTCAAGGCAATGATCGGCAACTCTTGAAATTTTGGATCTGGCAAAGCTCGAATGGCCTTCGCAGCCGAGAAGCCATCCATCACGGGCATGTGCAAGTCCATGAGTACGACGTCAAAGTCTTCTTGCTGAACCATTTCGACAGCTTCGGCTCCATGATTTGCGACGGAAACGGTCAGGTCCCACTTTTTCAAATGCTTACTGGCCACCAATTGATTGACCTTGTTGTCCTCTACTAGCAGTATGCGAACCCCAGCTAACGATTCAAAGTCCGCTTTCTTCTCCAGGCTAGGAGTTGCTTGCGGAACCTGATGCTGTCGATAGCCTACTGATATGTCAAACCAAAAGCAGGTACCTTGCTCCAGAATGCTCCTGACTTGCAGTTCCCCTCCGAAAATTTCGACCAAGTTTTTGCTGATCGCCAGACCTAGACCCGTGCCTCCATATTCGCGAGTGGTGGAGAGATTGGACTGGGTGAAGCTGTCAAAAATGTGCGCCAGTTGATGAGGTTCAATCCCGATTCCCGTGTCCTCCACCTCAAATCGAAGGCGAATTTGGTCGGCTTCCCGTCCTACTTCCTGAATCCGCAGGAAAACGTCTCCTTCCGAGGTAAACTTGATCGCATTGCCAAGCAGATTGGTCAACACCTGAGAAAGTCGAACGGGATCTGTCAAGAGAACTGCTGGGAGGCTCTTGGGATTTTCTAGTGTGAGGCTCAGGCCTTTTTCTTTGGCTTTGGGCAAAAGGCTTTCTTTGATGGAGCGAATCAGATCAGCCAAATGGACCTCAATATTTTCCAGTTCGACCTTGCCAGACTCGATTTTGCTGTAGTCCAGGATGTCGTTGATGATCACCAGCAGGTTGTCACCAGAGAATCGTAGAATCTTGAGGATCTCTAGCTGCTCGGGCCGAGGCTCCTCTACCATCAGCAAATCCGTGAGGCCTAATACCGCGTTCATCGGGGTTCGAATTTCATGGCTCATGTTGGACAAAAAGCGGGCTTTGGCATGAGCCGCCTGCTCAGCTTGCTCTTTGGCTTCTACCAAATCTCGTTGGGCCGCCATCCGTTCTGAGATGTCCTTAACCAGGAACAAATACCAGGTTTCTTCTGGCAAATGAATCGCGCTGATGGATAACTCCATAGGGAAGGTATCCCCGCTGGTACGTTGGCCCAAGAAGTACGCTTCTCCGGCCAAGCTAAAGGAGCCATGTTGCACCACTTCCTGCCACGCCAGACTGAAGCGCTCTTGTTCTGCCGGAGGGAAAAGCTTTTCAGGCACCTCTCCCATCAATGACTGTCCATCAAGTTCAAAGATGGCTTCTGCGCGGGCATTCTGAGATTTGATCATGCCAAATTGATCGGTGATCACAATGCCATCCGCGACATTCTCCAGAATCCCAGACAAATAGGCTTCGGAACGTTTGAGGTTGTTCTGATGAGCCTCCATCAACTCTTCCGACATGAGGACGACAGAGCGGTCTTTTTTTCTCCGTTCTCCGTCTGATTCGGTATAGGTTTGGCTGACAGTGGCAAGCAACGCCTCATAGCGCGCTTCTGGATCGGGGTATTTCCGTTCCAATCTTCGCAATTGGCGTTGGAGCAACTTATGCATCATATTTTTCGGCTAACAAGGTAATGGTCATGGTTTGGTTGTGGAGATCGCAGGAGCCCGTCTCGGAATGAGGAGAAATTTCCCCGTAGGAATAGAACCCCAAACTGGACCAACTGTCTCCTAAGCCTTCTACCACAGCTTCGACTTCGTCAGCGATGCGTTGCCCCAATACTATTTTTCGCCCCACACAGCTCACCATGATGGACAATTTGTCTCCAGAAGTTTGCTGAATCGCCTCAAAGCTAGCACTATTCGCGGCATCTGCCGCCCCTTCGATCAGTCGATCAAAATTGGCCATCATCAGTTGGGCGATACTGCCCTCCGGCATGTCACCTGCAAAAGTCATGGACCCCACTTCTTCATCTATGGAAAGGATGGTTCGCACGGTGCCCAACGTCTGCGCTCCTTTGGGGCGAATCGTCAGGGGAAATTGCAATGCACTGGCAGGCAATTCTTCCGCTGCCTCTCCGAGATACTTTTTGTACAAAGTAAGGGCAGGCTTGCCATCCAATTCGTACAGCACATTTCCTTCAGCACGGGTAATGACCCGTTCTGGCCCAAAGGGGTCCCAGCCACCTACAGAACCGTGTC
>JBCCCJ010000239.1:0-7214 GCA_039033615.1 Bacteroidota bacterium | reverse complement strand
ATGCCCTGAACTTTTACGATGGGTTTTCCACTGGTATTGGCAGAGAACTGGAGCAAATAGCGGAAATAAGTTTCCTCTGGACTGATGAACAACAGCTCGGTAGTAAAGCTGCTATCTGTTGGCATGGCTTCGTGATCGTGATGCGCCTCTTGCCAGGAACCCCACTCCACTCCATCAGGGGAAAAGCTGATGAACAACTGGAATAGGTCTTCGTCAAAATTATTCAGCTGAACCGCCGAGGCAAAAGTCTGAAATTGCCCCACTCGATCTAGCTCCAAATGAAAGGGCTTCGACTGAAATAAGGCAGGTTGGTTTTTTCGCAGAGGCATCAATCCTTCTGAGGTCCAAACCATATTGGTCAATAACTCGTAATTCTGAGCCTGAGTAAGGTTCAAGGAGAAATTCTGGCCTTCCGGGCCATTGGGATCAGCTTTGAGTACAAAGGTGGTCCCCAAAAGCAGGGAAAGTAGGCTGTTAAGTAGGATTGTCGTCTTCATCGTCTTGGGCAAGATACGGAATTTGAGCTACTTTTTTGGTCCTTTTCCTGAAAAAACTCCTTCCTCCTCAAAAGAATTCCCCTCCATCAATTCCCCCCAATGGACATTGGTGATTGCTAGATTTTGGCGTAATTTTGCCAACCTAACACAAGTTAATCCTATCATGGGTACCTACGATTTTCAGTCGATTGAAAAAAAATGGCAACGCTACTGGAAGGAGAACCGAACCTTCGTAGCCGAAAAGCAATCCAGCAAGCCAAAGTTTTATGCGCTGGATATGTTCCCCTATCCTTCTGGGGCGGGCCTACACGTTGGACACCCACTGGGATACATCGCCACGGACATCATTTCCCGATATAAACGTTTGAAGGGGTTCAATGTATTGCATCCGATGGGATTTGATTCGTTTGGGTTACCTGCTGAGCAGTACGCGATCAAGACAGGCATTCATCCTGCCGAGACTACTCGCAAAAACATTTCCCGCTACATGGAGCAGATGGAAGTGTTGGGGTTTCACTATGATCCCGACGCCGTTTTGTCAACTTCTGATCCGGATTATTACAAATGGACCCAGTGGATCTTCATGAAGTTGTTTGATCACTGGTATGACAAAGCCGCAGAAAAGGCTCGTTCCATCGGGGAGTTGAAAGAAATCTTTGAAGCGGAAGGGAATGCCGGGTTAGTTGCGAGTAGCAGCCAGCGAGAAACCTTCAGTGCGTCAGAGTGGAAGGGCATGAGTGCCAAAGAGCAGGCGGATATCTTGATGAACTACCGCTTGGCCTACTTGGACTATGCCACAGTCAACTGGTGCCCTGGATTGGGTACGGTATTGGCGAATGAAGAAATCAAAGACGGTAAATCTGAGCGGGGCGGTTTCCCGGTAGAGCGCCGGAACATGCAGCAATGGATGTTGCGGATCACTGCCTATGCAGACCGTTTGTTGTATGCCTTGGATTCGTTGGAGTGGTCAGATGCGATGAAAAGCATGCAGACCAATTGGATCGGTCGCTCCGAAGGGGGGCGGGTGCAATATGCGGTAGCAGGAGTTGAAGACACCATTGAGGTCTTCACCACTCGACCAGATACCTTATATGGCAATACCTTCATGGTATTGGCACCGGAGCATCCGTTGGTAGAGAAAATCACCACCGATGCCCAAATGCAAGCAGTAGAAACGTATGTAGAGTGGGCGGGAAATCGTTCTGAAAAAGATCGGATTGCCGATACCACCAAAACGGGAGTATTCACTGGTGGCCACGCCATTCATCCGTTGGCTGGCAACCAATTGCCCATTTGGATCGCTGATTATGTGGTGATTACTTATGGAACCGGGGCCATCATGGCCGTTCCCTCTGGCGACCAACGCGATTGGGATTTTGCCAAAAAATATGACCTGGAGATCATCGAAGTCGTAGCGGGTGGCAACATCGAAGAGGCAGCCCATGACTCCAAAGATGGCCTCATGGTCAATTCCGAGTTCTTGAACGGCATGACCGCCAAGGAGGCCATTCCCGCGATGATCGCCAAATTGGAAGAGTTGGGCATCGGGACCAAAGAGGTGACCTATCGGCAGCGGGACGTGATTTGGTCGCGTCAGCGCTATTGGGGCGAACCCACCCCCATTGTCTATCGCGATGGTATCGCAGAGACCGTACCCGAATCCGAATTGCCATTGACCTTGCCAGAAGTAGATGAGTACAAACCCTCCTCAACTGGAGAACCACCGTTGTCTCGTGCTCGGGATTGGCGCACGACCGCAGACGGCGCAGAACGCGATTTGAATACCATGCCAGGTTTGGCTGGCTCAAGTTGGTACTTTTTGCGCTATCCAGATGCCAAGAATCCAGACCGCTTTGCCGACAAAGACATTGTGGATTACTGGATGCCAGTGGATTTGTATGTCGGAGGAACCGAGCACGCAGTAGGGCACTTGATGTACTCCCGCTTCTGGACCAAATTCTTGTACGATTTGGGCGAAATCAGCGTAGAAGAGCCCTTCAAGAAGTTGGTGAATCAGGGCATGATTCAGGGGGTGTCCCAATTCATGTATCGTCACAAAGAAACCAATGAATACGTTTCTGCGGATTTGGTGGCGGCAGCAGACGTAGATCAATATTCGATGATCCACACCAACGTCAACCACGTCCGGGCGGAAGTCATGGACATTCCGGCTCATCAGGAATGGGTCAAGGACACGACTGGCACCTTCCGGACGAATGAGGCAGGAGAGTTTCGCACCACGCCAATGGTGGAGAAGATGTCCAAATCCTACTATAACACCGTAGATCCCCAGGACGTTTGTCGGGAATATGGAGCGGATACTTTGCGCTTGTATGAGATGTTCCTTGGGCCGATCGAAGTGGCCAAACCCTGGAACATGGACGGTATCACCGGCGTCCATACTTTCTTGAAGCGAGCCTATAGTTTGTATGTCGGGAAGGACGAAGAGTGGTTGGTGAGTGAAGGAGAGTCCACGCAGGAAGAATGGAAGTTGCTGCATAAAACCATCAAAAAGGTAGAAGAAGGCATCGACCGCCTCGCCTTCAATACTTGTGTACCTGCCTTCATGGTGTTCGCCAAAGAAATGTCCAAGATGAAAACCCGCAACCGGGCCATTTTGAAACCCTTCTTAGTGTTGTTGTCGCCATTTGCGCCGCACTTCTGTGAGGAGTTGTGGGAGAAGATGGGGCATACTACTTCGATTTTGGAAGCCGCTTTTCCCCAGTGGGAGGAGAAATATACCGTGGATGACATGATCCAATATCCGGTCCAAGTCAACGGCAAGGTTCGCGTGCGGATTGATGTGGCGGCTGATGCTGACAAAGCGCAAGTAGAAGAAATTGCCTTGGGCAATTCTGTGGTCCAGGAATGGATGGGTGGGAAGCCTGCTCGAAAGGTGATCGTGGTGCCGGGAAGGATTGTGAATATTGTGGTGTAGAGAGAGGCGAGAGCCGGGAAGCGAGATGCGGGAATTGCCGATAGCAAGTCTTCTCTTGGTATCCTGACAACAGCCAAACGTTTGCCGATGGCGGATTTTCTTCCTTGCCATCGGCAAACTTTTTCATTTTCGATGTTTCATTCTACATTTTGCGGGTACAAAAAAGTAACTGCCGAATCCAATTCGGCTCTACAAATTTCCCTGTTCCCCCTGACCCCTCTTTCACATGATTCGCACCGCACTTTATTCCTTCGGTATGTCTGGCCGCGTTTTTCACGGCCCATTGCTCACTTCTCATCCTGAATTTGCTTTGACCCATGTGTGGCAACGCAGCAAATCAGATGCAAAGGATCACTATCCCGAGATCGAAGTGGTCAGGACGATGGAGGAACTGCTAGCGGCAGAAGTGGATTTGGTGGTGGTCAATACCCCTGAGCCGACCCACTATGCGTTTACCAAAGCCGCACTGGAGGCAGGCAAGCACGTGGTGGTAGAAAAAGCCTTTACGCCTACCGTTGCAGAAGCGGAAGAATTGGTCGCATTGGCTCGCGAAAAGGGTCTGCTGCTCAGTGTATTTCAAAACCGCCGTTGGGACAGTGATTTCCTGACCGTGCAGCAGGTGATTGGCCAGGAAATGCTGGGTAGACTGGTGGAATATGAATCCCACTATGATCGCTATCGCAACTACATCCAGGCAGGAACCTGGAAAGAAGTAGAAGCGCCAGGGACAGGAATCTTGTTTAACCTCGGTTCTCACTTGATCGATCAGGCTCTGGTCCTATTTGGCATGCCAGAGCAGGTATTCGCCGACATCCGTACCCAACGCACCGGAGGCATTGTGCCAGACAATTTTGAATTGATCCTCTATTATCCCGAGTTGAAGGCCACCCTCAAAGCGGGCTATCTCGTCCGGGAAGCAACGCCCAAATACAAATTACTGGGGACCGACGGCAGTTTCCTCAAATATGGTCTGGATACCCAGGAAGATGCGCTGAAAGCAGGCAGCCTTCCCGGTGGGCCCACCTGGGGCACCGAACCCGAAGCCCAATGGGGCATCCTCAACACCCAGGTCGGTGAGCTGCACGTTCGCGGTCAGGTAGAATCCCTGGCAGGCAACTACCTCGCCTACTATGACAACATCGCTGACGTACTGCTGCGATCTGCTCCGGTAGCTGTCCCAGGCGAGCAAGGCCAGCAGGTGATTGAAGTGATAGAGGCCGCGCAAAGAAGTGCAGCGGAGGGGAAGGTGGTAGATATGGGGTGAAAAAGTCCTTCCTTTTTCCAACATTCCGGTGGGATTTTGTATCTTTTGAGGAGCAAAAATTCTGTATCCATCATGGCGGAAAATCCCTCCTACGACCTATTTGTCTCCCACGCCTTGGAAGACCAGATTAGCCTTACCCAACCATTGGTAGAAGCTCTCCGAGCCAAAGGTATTCGCTTGTGGTACTCCAGTGAAAATCTTCAGATTGGAGATACCCTAAGTAGCGAAGTCAATCAAGCCATTCGACAATCCCGCTATTGCCTTGCCATCATCAGTCCCGCTTTTTTAGATAGTTGGTGGATGCAGCAAGAATTGGATGCGTTTGTGGCCCTAGAAACCGATCATCGCAAGCGGATTCTGCCCATTTGGCATCAGTTGACGTATGAAGATGTCAAAGATCACCTCCCTCTTCATGCTGGACGATTTGCCCTTTCTTCTGAGCGGTCTTTGGAAGAGTTGGTCAATGAAATTGAAGCAGTAATAAAAGGGAAGCAACCTTTAAGAATCGGTAGGACCAAACCCTTTTGGCAAAAACCATGGACTCAGCAACGAAAGCGTATGGGGCTTTTTGCGGGAGTGGCAAGTATCATTGGAGTGGGGTTCTTGGGAAAGACGGTGATCAATCACGTTCAGGGAAATCAAATCAACGTCAGTGGGACAGAGAATACAGTGATCCTAAATCCCTCTGAAACACAGCAAAAGCAGAAGCAGTTCGAGGGAGCGTTCCAACTGGTAACTGCCGAAATCTTGGAGAATGCTGGGCAATCTTCTGCCTTGATGATGACCATGCCCTCACCTGAACCATTCTGGCGTACTCGTTTTCCCAATGAATCGCCTTCAGAATTTTCGGTTCAAGCCCTTCAGCATCATGCTTCCTATCAACAGGCCATTGCCCAAAAACTACAGGCGACCTCAATCCGTCAAGACGCCTATCGACCCAATGCCACAATTTTGATGCATGATGAGAAGGTTGGCAGTGCGGTGCGCAGCATATATCGTGCCTTTGAAGCTTGGGAGGGCGTTCTTCAAGATTATGCCGAAGGTTTGGTCCTTCATCAAACCATGAACAGTTGGAGTGAAAGCGAAAGATCGGATCGCAATCAGGCGTTATTTGCCGAAAAATTTCGCAAAGCACAGATTGAATTGCTCCAGGTGGCAGGGCAAGCGTGTTGGGTTTTTGAGTCGGAAGTAAGCTTCTTTCAAGAAAGTTTGGCCCTCGCTGGCATCGAAGTGGAATTGAAACCTGGTAAAGAAGGCTTTCAGCGCTGCGCTGAATTATCAGCCCAGTTGTATCAACAGATCCAGGAAGGAGCTGCATTTGAAAAGGCTCCAGTCCCTGGCCTGCCTATCCCACCAATTGGGCAATCCTCCATCAATCGGTCGCGCAAGATCACAGATCCGGCGATGTTGCTTCGACGAAAACAAATGGGTCGACCAGATACCCTGACCGAGGCGGAACTGATAGCTATGGAATACAAGACCCTTGATACGACCCTTACCGATCCCAGTGAATTGCTTCTCATGGCAGGGATGTCTTTTTTGGAATTTGACGGTCGGGCGAGTGAATTTTATCTGAGACAGGCTCTCAATCAACCAAGCTTGGGGAGTTTGCAACGAACCTACCTTCGACAATCCATCCATCGACTCCAATATCCAGAGAAATACCAGGGTGGTTTAGGAATTTGGGTGATGGAAGTCGAAGAGAGCGGTGGGTTTTCAGCGGCTGGGATTACATCAGGAGATGTCATCATCGCGGTAACAGGACAGGCAGTGGATCAGGTGCTGGAAATCAATCAGGCGTTGGCTCGGCTGGATGTCTCGGAGGTGGAGATGGAAATCCTGAGGGAGGACCGACTTCTCCGCAAGTCCGTCCCTACCCGCAGTGCGGGTGCCAAGATGAGCCAACTTATCATGTGGGATTTGGTGGGAGGATGAGGGGACTTCCTGCTTCATGAAGATGGGGGGGCAGATTGAGTAGTGAAACGGAATCAATTGTGAAGTACTTTGGCGGACCAATCCTGAATTGAGGTAATCCCTGACCGAACTCGAACGATATACAAGCCTAATGGTAGGTCAGGAAGTTGCCAAAGGAATGAACCCCTTCGCGCAATTTCCCCGGATACCTGTGTCTCAAGTACAGCGCTACCTTGATGATTCAGTAGCTCAAGTCTGATTGGTTTGGCCGAAGGGGGAAATTCTAGGCGTAGATGATTCGCAAATGGGTTAGGGGACACATAAAGCCTATTCAAGTTGTCTATATGTTTATCTGAGCTTGTACTCATGAATTCCATGGGTTCCGAGATATGAGAGCTAAACTAGGACTTCGCTTTCCCCGCTTAGTATAGTCAGGGTTTATGACTTGCCATAGCGACGGGTACTCTTTCAAAAACTCAATAAATGAACTAGTGTCAGAACGTGACCAAATATTGAAGAGTCTGTCGTCAGGCTGTCAGCCATTAGGTATATATAGTTACTAGGTAATTTTGAAGAAAATGCAGGTGTTGTAGATGTACGT
>JBCCCJ010000238.1:0-7218 GCA_039033615.1 Bacteroidota bacterium | reverse complement strand
CGTAGAAACCGTAGCTGGCATAGGTATGCACCGGATTCTCTTCCGTGCTGGTATTTCCATCCCCAAAATCCCACTGGAAGCTATCGGCCTCGGCGCTGATATTGGTGAAGCTGTACTGGAGTCCCGCAATGGATACCGAGTAGTCGCTCAGAGGTAGTGGCTCAATTTCAACGGCACCTTGCCAATCGGTGCTGCCGCCACCATTGGAAGTGATCAGACTCACACTCTGAATCCCCGCCTGGGTGAATTGTACCGGATGGGGTCCGGCTGTATTCGCGGTGGCAGGAACTGCACCAGGTCCGAAGTCCCATAGATAGGTATCTACCGTTCCGGTACTGAGATCCGTGAACACAACGGTCTGTTCTTCACAAATGATCTGGACATCTGCGCCAAAATTGGCGGATGGTGCTGCGAGGCCTCTTTCCGAAATGCGAATGTTGTCGAGGAACAAATCATTGCTCAACAAGAAGTCTGCGGAATTGATCCCGACAAAGCGGAGCACGACTTCGTTTCCGACATAGGGACTCAAGTCGATGCTATCCGTCCGCCAATCGGCTGCCGACGCTGGGCTCCAGATGCCAGAGGCAGGGGCTCCCGCAAAGGTTGCCAAATCAGGACCCGCCTCTTGATAGATCATTTGAGAAAAACTTTCCCCACAGTCGGTAGAAATCTCTATTTCCAGGATGTCCACATCCCCACCATATGCCAAATCGAAATACAACCAAGGCTGAGCCGCTCCTCGCAAATCCAGCGGAGGGCTGACCAAATAGTCTTTGGTTCCAGCCGCTCCATAGCTGTAAAATGGCATGCGACTCACCTGACTGAGGGCCCCTCCCAGATTGATCTCCTCATCCTGAAACCAGGTCAGAACCTGGACATCATTATGTAGCTCCCAGTAAGTTGGAGGGAAAATCGGGACTTCAAAATTTTCCGTCCAATCCATGCTTTCTCCGGGAACCACGGAAAGGTATTGGGTTCGGATGACGCTGTCGCTACCTGTAGCATTGCTGACCACCAATTTGATCTCGTAGTCGCCTGCCAGTGGAAAGCGAATCTGCGGATTGGGTTGAAAGGGACTGCTGCCAGGTAGGAATTCTCCTGCATCGGGAGAGATGCTCCACCGCCAACTGTTAGGTTGGCCCAGGGACAAATCCGTCAGTTGGATCGGCGCGTCTATACAAACTCGCTGGCGATCGCTGGTAAAGTCTGCTACCGGGGCGGCCGTACGATCATAGACCACAAAGTCATCAATCGCCAAATCCCCCGTTTCTCCTACCCCAGAAATCAAGCCCCGGATTCGTACCGTAATCAATTCTCCTACGTAGGGACTGAGGTCCACAACGGCTTCTTGCCATAGATTTCCCTGATTGCCAAAGATGGGCGGAATGACAAAGTTCTGCACCACTCCATTTCCCCGATACACTTCTACGAAGAGATTGCCCATCCCCGCTCCGTACATGTGGTACCAAAAGCGCATTTCTGGTTGGCTGGCAGTGGTCAGGTCCAGACAGGGAGAAAGGAGATAGGCTCCTAGGCTGCCACAATCTCCGGTGCTTTCCAAGTATAGGTACTGACCAGTAGCGGTGCCTGGCTTATGATCGGTGATGGGGCCGGTAAAGGCAGAAGGAGTTCCGCCGGAAAAGACTCGCCAATCAACGTCATCTCCATAGCCGTTGGGCAGGTTGACCCAGGCCTGATTCAGATCGCAAATTTCTTCTCCACAGTTGGGATCGCTTGAGCAGGCCGTGAAGCCCTCAAAATCCTCGACAATGGGCAGAGGCAAGGTTTCGCCTGGATAAATGACAACTTCCTGCTGGCTGGAATCATTGTATGGCTCTGGATCATTGACCCAACTTACCCAAGCTTTTAGGGCATTGATTCCGCCAAATTGGGTATTCATCAAGGTCGAAAAGGTGAAGGTATCTTGGGCCAAACCGATCAGATTGGCGGAATAGGTCTCTGTGATGACGGGCTGATTGCCCAATTGGTAGTTCAACTCAAAGCCAGAAAGCGGAATGTTGCCCGCATTTTCGACCCCCACGGTGATGGTCACGTTTTCTCCAAAACATGCTCGGAGGAAGTCTGGGCCTTCGGTTTCCAGAAAGGTCAGCTCCAGGTCATTGTCGATGTCGCAATTGAGGCGTCCTGGTCCGCGTTCTATGGCCAGAGATCGTTTGCCTACGGCAGCATTGGGGCCAGTAGCCCGAACCGCAATCCACTCACTCGCTGAAGGATTGATCCCCACGATGGTGGCCTCTGGATTGGGGGAAGCAGCGACACTCATCACCGAGTCCATTTTTTGAGCGCCAAGCAGGAATACGTCATAGCCAGTAGCTCCGGGCACCGCATCCCAGGAGAAAGTCGTGGTGTTGGGACATACTTGGAGAACTTGCAAGTTGCTAGGCTGACCAATGATGGAAAAGTTGGCGTCGCTTTCATCCTGATTGGCGCCTCGGATGACCCGCACGCGTACTTCGCCACTTAGTTCTGCTGGCACCAACCAGTTGAATTGGCGGCTGCTCCCTGTCAGATTGCTCACGAGGTTCTGCCAATTGGCGCCATCATCGGTGGTATATTCCAGCGTAAAATTCCCACTGGTCCCATAGGAATCCCAGCGGAGACGCTCAAAGCTTCCCGGTACAAAGCCCTCCCCACCGATGGGATAGGTCAAGGCGATCTCTTCAGTCAAAAACTCATAGACCACATAGTATCGCTGCGGCCCTTCTGGAACGCTGGTACCCAGAACATTCAGGGTGTAGGTGCCTGCCGCCGGATCCAGGATACGAACCTGTTCCACATTGTTGAGGGTATCCACGCCAGGAACGGCAGGAAGGTTGAGATTGGCCGGATTGGGGGTCGGGTCAAGGATCAAGGGCAAATTCATCACTCCGCCGGGGGTGGTGAGCTGCATATCAAGGTTGTTGATCAAGGCTTTGCCAGCACCGGGTGCCGCAGGTGGTTCAGACCAGTACACCATGACCCGCACTTCTTTCACATCGGCGGGAATGCTGATGCTATGGGTGTTTTGTCCAGCTTGTCCAATGGAGTCCAGGAAATACCGATTTTCTTCGAGAGTGTTCAACGCACGATTGGCGTCAATTCGTCCCCAACCATAGCGAAAATCAGGTCCTACATTTCCAAGGTCGAAGGCCGTGTTCATCATGCTGGCCTTGATCAGAGCAGATTCTGGGGTTTCTCCGGTGTTTAATTCCCGATAGGCATGAATCAACTGAGCTGATACGCCAGCAATTCCAGGGGCTGCTCCCGAGGTTCCCCCAAAGGTCAGATAGCCATTGTTGGGGGCAGTAGAGATTTGTCCCTGTCCGTGGGCGGCGATGTCTGGCTTGAGGCGTCCATCATGGGCTGGGCCACGGCTGGAACTGTTCACCAAGCCATCGTCAGCAAATAGATTGGCCGTTGCGATGACGTTTTTCCCCATTTTGTGCCCGCCAGTGATGTTGCCCCACTGGTTGCCAGCTCCATATCCACAATCCTGGTTGTTGCTGTTTCCTGCGGAGAATACGTGCAGAAGAGTCGGATTTTCAAAGGTCTGCTCGTCCACTCGCTCGGTGATGGTGGTGTATCCAGCGTTACAACCGTTGCTGTAGGAAGAGTTGGTAACCAACATGTCCAATTGCTGGTGGAGGAATAAGGTTACATCGGTGAAGGTCGCATCATAATTGGTCGCGTACACATAGGCGCCCGTCGCCATTCCCGCATTGTCTGGATTGAGGTTTCCCGCTCCGGCAAAAATACCGCCTACTCCATCTCCGTGCGTACCACCTGGTCCTCCGACATAGCCTAAGTCCAGTCGACCTTGGTAATCAATGTGAGGCCCGATGGCGCCATCATCCCGCACTTGTACGGATACCCCACTGCCGTCATACTTTTTGCCTCCAGAGAAGTCGGAATTGATCGCGTTGGAGCGGTGCAGGCTTCTGCCTCTGACGTCTTCGGGTTCTCCTGGTCCGGGATTGGGTTCTACATATGCCACGAACGGCAAGGCTGCGAGGTCCCATACTTGCTCCAAAGGGAGTTGCACAATGGAAAAATCTGCCTGCTCGGGGCTTTGGATCACTTGCCAGCCTTTGCGTTGCAGTTGTTCCTGGGTCCAACTAGGCGCTGCTAGAGAAGCATATCGGGTGAGCAATACCTCCACCCTATCTCCTTTCCAGGCATACTCAGGTACGTTTCCCTGGGCCAATTGAGGATGAAGCTTATCTGCTGCTTGCAACCTATATACCGAGCGAACCTTCCATTGGAGGAGTTGATTCACATTCGCCTGGGCAGAAATGGCAGTGAGATAGCTGTTGTGGGGAAAATATTGTAACAGCTCAAAGCCAGCTGCTGCCATCTGCGATTTGACGGATGGGCTGGGCAATTCTGAGAATTGCAGCATCCGAACGTACGTTCTCTGGATGGCTTCTCCGGCCAACCAGTCTGGCTGCTGAGCCCATTGCTGGGTATTGGCAGGGAGCGCTTTGTTGCCGGATCGCAACAGTAGCTTGGGAGAAGAACTCGTTTGGGCAACGAGAAGAGAAGAAGCTCCGAAGCAACAGCAAAGGAGCACACATAGCAAGGTGATAGCCTTGTTCATGGCGAAAAAGTGTGGTGGGAAAAGGAAAAAGGAGGCTAGTAGTGCAAAAATAAGGGGGCAGGCTCTGAACAAGCCTGCCCCCAATTGCGATTATCGCTGCAATAGCAGCTTCTGAGTCCAGCGCTGGTTGCCGCTGGTCAGATGAATCAAATATACCCCGTTTGGATACTCGGTGAGATTCAGACGGGTTTGGATGCCTTGCACCTGCTGGGCAAGCTGCTTCCCAAACAAGTGTTTGCCGCGCAGGTCGGTAACTTCTACCTCCCAATCCAAGCTGCCAGCTTGATCAATCCGCAGTTCTACCTGTCCGGTAGTCGGGTTGGGGAAGAGCTGAATGCCAGCCTCCAACAGATCGGCGCGGCTTACCGCAAAGACTTCTAGCTTCTGTACCAGGGTGTCCGGTCCACAGTCATTGAAGGCGATGAGCATGACGTCATAGCTGCCGTTCAGGCTGTACTCATGCTCTGGGTTCTCCAAATCACTGGTGGTTCCATCTCCGAAGTTCCACTGGAAGCTATCCGCATTCACCGAAACGTTGGTGAAGGAGTAGGTCGCAACCACCCGATCAAAGGTGAAGTTCGGATCAGGCAAAGGAGATACCTCAATGATTTTGCTGATCGAAGTACTGCCTGCCGCATTGGTGGTGGTCAAGGTGATGGTTTTGATGCCGGGGGATGCATAAGCAACGCTGTGTGGCCCCGCAGAAGCTGCCGTGGCTGGCTGGGCGCCTGCGCCGAAATCCCAGGTATATCCGCTGATATTTTGCCCTTGGCTTTGGTCAAAGAAGCTCAACTCACTCCCTTCACAAACGAGAACCGCAGAGCTGTTGAAATCAGCCGTAGGAGCTGCCAGTCCTTCTTCGATCACCCGAATGTTGTCCACGAACAAATTGTTGCTGTTGCCATTGCCATTGCGGTTCACAAAGCGGACCATGACCGTATTCCCATTGAAGGGAGCCAGATCAATTTCTTCGGTGCGCCAATCATTGCCAGATTGTGGGAACCAGTTCAGGTCTGTATTGCTGGTTGTCGCCAGGATAGCCCCAGATTTTTCGTAGAGCACAACCGGATACGTTTCTCCACAATCCTGAGAGAGTTCTACCCGCAACAGATCAATGGAGCTATTGGCTCGTTGTCCGTAGGCCACATCAAAATTCAAGCTAGGATCGGTGGCACCAGCCAAATTGATGGCGATGGGGATCAATTGATCCTCCTGTCCATTGGCCTCTAACTGATCGTTGTTCACATAAGCTACCGTGGTGGTGGTGCCATTGATGCCAGTGGCTTGGGTGGACTCCCAACTGTTTTGGGCATCGGGATTGCCAATTTGCCAGGCTACTGGTGGGAAAATACCACTCTCGAAATCTTCCACGACGTCCGGCCCGGTTCCAGGGGTCACCTGGATGTATTGGCTCCGGATCATGGTATCGCCTCCATTGGCATTGCTGGCAATCAGTTGTACCTCGTAGGTGCCTGCCTGAGCAAAGGAAACCTGTGGCTGCTGGCTGGTAGCGGTGGTGCCATTCAGATAGGTAACGGCATTGGGCGTAAAGGACCATTCCCAACCTGAAGGCAAGTTCAAGCTGCTTTCGATGAAGGTGATGGGCGTACCCACACAGGCTTCTTCCCGGTCTGCTACGAAATAGGCCGCCGGAGCTCCTGCAGGATCGAAAAGGGAGATGTCGTCAATTGCGATGTCGCTGGACCAGCCACCGCCAGTCGTGCCGCGGAATCGGACGTTGATGGTTTGCCCACTGAAGCCCGCCAGGTTGATGGTCTTGGATTGCCATTGATCGCCCTGATCGCCAGAGAGCGTACCTCCAAAGTTGGTCAGCCAAGTGCCGTTGATGTTGATGTCCACGGAGAGAGTACCCACATCATCTCCGGTCATGTGGTACCAGAAGACCAATTGAGGGGCCAAAGCACCGGAAAGGTCCAGGCATGGGCTGACCAATTCTGCCACTTGGTTTTCACACCCTGCGGATGCTTCGAGGTAGAGGTAATTTCCACCGGAAGAGCCAGGAAGATGATCGACAAAGGGTCCGGTTCCATTAGAAGGCGTACCGCCCCGATCCACTCGCCAGTCGATGTCATCATCTCCATTGGCCACGTTGAGCCACCCATCTTCCAAGGGACAGACTTCGCCGCCACAATTGGAAGAGGTCCCACATGGCGCCGAGCTTTCGAAGTCCTGAATGAACGGGGCTGTCAATACCGTACTTGGGAAAACTGTGATTTCGTTCAAAGAGGTATCGTTTCCAGGAATGGTATCCAGGGGCTGTCCGGTCCAAGCTTTGATTTGGAAGGTTCCGGCAGCTGGCAAATCCAACGGAGTAACGAAGGTGTGGCTGATGGGCACATTGGGAACAATGCTGCCATTATATACCTCTGACACAATTGCTTGATTGTCTAGCTGGTAGAAAATCGGGATGTTCGACAACACGGTACCGGACTGGTTCAGGAGTTGGATGTCTACCAAAGAGGTGCTGCTCCCACAGTCGAGAAAGGGACCTCCGGAGGAAGGAGACACGGAATTGATGGCCATATCGTTGTCAATGGCACAATTGACTCGGCCTCCGCTGTGCTGAAGCGCAATGGCTCTGCGTCCACGCAGGTCATTGG
>JBCCCJ010000237.1:0-7232 GCA_039033615.1 Bacteroidota bacterium | reverse complement strand
GTCAACAATCCCGAAACTGATTTGGGAAATAGCCATTCGTATGATTTTCCCATCGTTTCACTAAATGTGTAGAAGAACCGAATTCTCTGACCGCGGAGAGTTACAAACTCTGAAACTTGGTCCTCACGCGTTGTAAACGCGCGAGAGCGGAGTAAGAAGAAAGAGCTTGGCAAAACGCCAAGCTCTTTTTGTATCTGACTTCTGACCGCGGCGCAGTCTGTCATCTGACTTCTCTTTCAGTAGCAGAGAGTTACAAACTCTGAAACTTGGTCCTCACGCGTTGCAAACGCGCGAGAGCGGAGAAAAAAGAAAGAGCTTGGCAAATCGCCAAGCTCTTTGTGTATCTGACTGCTGACCGCGGCGGAGTCTGTCTTCTGACTTCTCCTTCAGCAGCAGTGAGTTACGAACTCTGAAACTTGGTCCTCACGCGTTGCAAACGCGCGAGAGCGAAGAAAAAAGAAAGAGCTTGGCGCATTGCCAAGCTCTTTTTTATGATCTGACTTCTGACCGCAAAAGCAGTCTGTCCTCTGTCTTCTCTTACAAATGAATCACTTCATCGTAGGCTGCTGCGGCAGCTTCCATCACGGCCTCTGACATGGTCGGGTGAGGGTGAATGGCTTTGATGATTTCATGTCCGGTGGTTTCCAATTTGCGGGCCACCACGACTTCTGCGATCATATCGGTTACGCCGGCTCCCATCATGTGGGCCCCCAGGAATTCGCCGTATTTGGCATCGAAGATCACTTTGACAAAGCCGTCTTTTTTGCCTGCTGCGGTTGCCTTTCCAGAAGCGGAGAAGGGGAATTTTCCCACTTTTACTTCATGGCCTTCGGATTTTGCTTGCTCTTCCGTCATGCCCACAGAGGCTACTTCTGGTTGGCAGTAGGTACAGCTAGGCACATTTCCATAGTCGATGGCTTCTACGTCCATGCCGGCGATTTTTTCGACACACAAGATGGCTTCGTGAGAGGCCATGTGCGCCAAAGCCGGTCCGGGAATCATGTCCCCGATGGCGTAAATGCCCGCTACGTTGGTTTGGTACCATTCATTTACCACTACCAATCCCCTTTCGGTTTGAATACCGAGGTTGCCCAGGCCGAGATTCTCGACATTGGCGACTACGCCGACGGCAGACAAGAGCATATCGCCTTCCAGCTTTTCTTCGCCCTTTTTGGTCTTGACCGTAGCGACCACGCCATCTCCAGAGGTATCCACCCCGGTTACTTCGGTGCTGGTCATGATTTTCATGCCCTTCTTCTTGTATACCCGCGCCATTTGGCTGGACACTTCGGTGTCTTCACGTGGAAGAATCCGATCCAGGTATTCGATGATGGTTACTTCTGTGCCCATGGTGTGGTAGAAGTAAGCGAACTCCATTCCGATGGCACCAGAACCAGCCACCAACAATTTTTTGGGCTGCTCGGGCAAGGTCATCGCCTCGCGGTAGCCAATGATCTTCTTGCCATCAATGGGCATGCTTGGCAAGCTACGCGCTCTTGCGCCAGTGGCAAGGATGATGTGCTTGGCTTGGTAGGTGGTATTTTTTCCGTCAGCATCTGCAACGATGACGGCTGGACCGGGACTCAATTTGCCAGTACCCATGATCACGTCAACTTTGTTTTTCCGCAACAAGAAGCTGACCCCTTTGCTCATGTTACCTGCAGCATCTCGGCTCCGCTCGATGACTTTGTTGAAATTGTGTGATACGTTCTCTGCTTCGAGACCGTAGTCTTCTGCGTGATCGAAATAATCTTTTACCTCCGCACTCTTCAACAAAGCTTTGGTTGGGATACATCCCCAGTTGAGGCAGATCCCCCCCAGGTTTTCACGCTCAACCACAGCGGTTTTCATGCCGAGTTGGGCAGCTCTGATTGCTGCAACATACCCACCGGGGCCACTCCCGATGACGATGATATCATATTGATTTGCCATAGAATGGATCTTATTGGAATTAGCTTTTGCGCGGCAAAGTTACCCTTTTTTGTGAGAATTTTTGGGCTTTTTCCTGCGGAACCAACCGATTGCCATCAGCAGAAACAGGGTACCCAACATCAGAGGGAGCGTTAGGCGGCTAGGACTGGAAGATTCTACCGCTTTGCCTTCGCCAAATAACACCCAAGCTGACCAAAATCGAGGCGGAGATTGGGGATATTTCTCCAGATATTCGAGCCTGGCCAGTTGTAAGGCCTTGGTTTGACTGTGCCCTTCCGAAAGATGTTGGTAAAAGGATTCCATCAAAAAACTGGTGGCGGCATCGTCTACCTGCCAAAGGCTGGAGATCACATTTTGGGCTCCGGCGTAAGCGAAAGCTTGAGCCAAACTCATGACGCCTTCACCTGATTCTACTTTTCCGGTACCCGTTTCGCAGGCACTCAGGACCACTAGCTGAGCCGGAAGGCTGAGGTTGAATATCTCAAACGCGTGGAGATAGCCATCTTCTCTTAAGGAATCTACCTGAATTTCAGCAAGCTGACTCAACGAATCTGCTTCTGCAAATACCAAGGCTGAATACATCGGATCCCGGTCGTCTAGGTAGGCATGCATCGCCAGGTGAAGGAAGGGATGAGTTTGGGCTTGTGCTTTGAATTGAGCTTCTGTGGCCCGGCCGCCCAAGCGAACTTCAGCCGCTGAAATCCAACGTTCGCTGATGGCTTCAATTTCTTGTTGGTTGAAAGCCAGGGTCTGGTAAGGCCCTCGCAAATGTAGGGGAATGCCCCGGGTTGCGAGTAGGGGGTTCTTCGTTCCCGAATAACTCGGAGCCATGGCCAACATACTCGGCTTTTCCCTCAAGGAAGAGGAGGACAGTTGTTGTTGCCAACTTGCGGAGAAAGCATAGCGAATCGGCATCTGAGTGATCAGATAGCGATAGTTTCCAGGAGAAGCGGGAGACATCCCCGGCGGTTCTGTCAGCAAGGATTCAAAAGGTAAGGTTCCTAACACTCCGTCGGGAATGAGGACCAGCGTTCGCTCAGGAGACAATTGGGCATGAACGGGACCAACGAGCTGCTGGTACCAATGGAAGCTTTGTCGAGCAAAGGAATCCATGTCCGCAGAAGGCGCTTGAATGAGTTGGGTGAAGGCACTGAATGCCCCTTTCCAGGTTTCATCTACGGTGTGAAGTCCCACCTTTCTTTGATTGCCATCGGTGAAAAATACCAGTAAGGTGGAATCTCCTAAGAAATAGGAAATCAACTGCTCCTGTTCCCGGGTTAGTTTTCCTTCAACTTCGGCAAGGGAAGGCAATAGCGTCTGGTATTTCACTTGGAAATAGCCTGGATATTCCTCTTCCAACTCTTGCACCAATATGCGTTGTTCATCCCTGAGCGAGATCAATTTTTGCTGCCAATAAGCAAGCTTGAGCGAGTCGCGTTTCTCTGCTGGAATCAGTTGAGCGGTCTGCCATTTCTCTTCAAAAAAGTCGATGCTGGCACTGAGAGAACGTTCTTTTACTTGTAAAGCAGGAGGAATGCCACCCTGGAGATTGGCCCGACTCCTTTGGAGATTTTTCCGAAGGGAAGCCGCTTTATTTTGCTCCATCAAAACAAACATTTCCTGATACCAATTCTCATCCGGCTGCTGGAGAGATTGCAGGTAGGCACATTGAAGGGCTCCTTCGAACAAAGCCAGGGCTTGCTCGGTCATGACTTCCCGGGTGCTTTGAGCGCGTTGTTGGATGCTTTCCAGGACTTCTCTGGCCAGCGCATAAGTCTCCCAAGCTGGAGCAAGGAATGAATCGCCTCCCTGTTGGGCCAGTCTCAAGAGGCTATTGGCTTTGCCAGAAATCAGGTCTAAACTCTCTGCGTTGTGGAAGAAGCTTTCTGCTTTGGGATTGGCAAACGGATCTGTCAGACTGAGGTCCGTTTCTCCACTCAGCAATCTGAGAGATTGTTGATGCGCCTCAATCGAGGCAGCTGCTTTTCCGGCCCGTCCGTACCCATGCCCCAAGCCTGCCAACACCATCTTCAAATACGGGTGCTGGGTTCGTTCGTGGGCGTCCAAGGCGATATTCAGATATTCGGTTACCTTGGGCCAATCTTCCATTTTCCGATAGACGCTGGAGAGATTGATGATCGCTCCTACCGCGGCTCCTTCATCTGGCAAGGATTCATAGGCGTCCCTGACTTCTTCGTAGAGGGCAATAGCTTTGGCATAATTCCCCGACTCTCGGTGAACAGCCGCTCGCGAGCTTTGCTGATTGGCAAGCAACCATTTCCCTTTTGCCTCCATCTGCTGAAATTCTGCTTTGGCGAGGTCGAAATAATGGAGGGCTTGCTCCCAGTTTTTGTTGGCTGCATAGGCCTTCCCTACTTTTAAGAAGGCAACGCCAATAGAACTCGGATTTGGAGGGCCATACTTTTGTAAGAGGGCCAATCCTTTCAGGTTATAGTCAAGGTCCGTTTCGTAATCACCAAAGCCCCTGGCGATGATTCCTAGGTGTTGATAGGCTTTGGGCAAATAATCGGATTGGGCAAGGAGATTGGTGGTATCTGCCTGCTGCCAAGTCCGGAGCGCAGCTTGTGCCGTTTTCCATTGTTCTTCCAAATTCCCGATCCGACCGTATGCGTAGCTGAGGTTATGGAGGACCAATCCCAAATCCAACATGGGAACCTTCTCTAGCGATCGGTACATCTGAGCCGCCTGCTCGTAGGCCCAAATGGTGCTATCATTTTTGCCACTGAAATCATACAGAAAAGCCATGTCGCTCATGGCATCAGCAGCGTCTTGGGTGCCTGGGAAATGCGCCATTCGTAAGCGAAAATTGACCCGCCCGAATTGTACTGCGTTGGGGAGATCATCCCTGATGTTGAAACAGGTTACCCCGCGAACTTGGTGGTAGTTGGCTACCTTGCCCAAAAATAGCAGAGAATCTTCTTGCGCCAGCGGTCGGTAGCCAATCAACGCCTGCTGATAAACGCGGTCTGCGGCTTCAAAATCCTGATCCAATTCCAACAAATAGGCGAGACTCATGTAGTAATCGGCCATCTCAGGGATGGGTACGCCTTGTTGGATCAGAAAGCTGCTGTCCACCTTGGCACAAAAAGCGAGGCCTTGATCCGTAAAAAGACCATAGACGGAACCCATGGCGTATTGATTCGCTGCCTGTAGATACACCAGCCAATACTCCGCTTGCTGATAAATGGCGACCGCTTCTTCTATTTGGTCAAGCGCTTCGATTCGCTCGCCCGCTTGCCACAATTCTTCAGAAGCCTTCATTGCCTGAAATGCAGGCATCGTATCCACTGCTGTAGTACGCTGTGCATGAGCTTGTTCTACCACAACAAGCGACAACAGAACTCCCAGCCAAATCCAGCGGTTTTTCATCATCGAAAATTACGCTCCTTATCGAGGGTAAGCAAGCTAAAATCCTTTGCAATTCTTCGGTTTCCCATCAAATTTCTTCTACCTTTGCTTCATGCTCAAGCAGTTGTACCTCAAAAATTACGCCCTCTTTGCGGAAACCCGGGTGGATTTTCCAGCAGGGCTGAACATTCTTACCGGAGAGACGGGCGCCGGAAAATCTTTGCTGGTCGGAGCCTTGGGCCTGATCACAGGAAAACGGGCGGATAATTCCATGATTTTTCTCTCTGAAGAGAAGTGCATCGTGGAGGCAACTTTCGCCAACCTGCCAAAGGTAATTGAGAAGCAATTGATTGATTTTGAGGAGTTTGATTTGGAGGAAATCTTGATGATCAGAAGGGAGATTCGGCCAAGTGGGAAGTCCAGGGCCTTTGTGAATGATACGCCAGTCTCCTTACAGACGTTGCGTCAGGTAAGTTCTCTCCTGTTAGATCTCCACAGCCAACATGCCAATCAGAGCTTACTGTCACAAGACCATCAATTGGCGTTGGTGGATGCATTTGCGGGCATTCAAGGCGAAGTCTCTGTCTTTGGTGGACGCTTGAAAAAGCTTGAATTGTTAGCAGGGGAAATCCGCAAACTGGAAAAACAAGAGCAAGAAGCCCGGGATCAGTGGGAATATCTCCAATATCAATTGCAGGAGCTAGAGGCGGCTAAACTGGAATCGGAGGAAGAGGAAAAACTCGAACAAGAACTCAATTTGCTGCAACACGCAGAGGAAGTACGGGAAGCGCTTGGAGGGGCCTCGGATTTGTTGTACGACCAGGATAGTTCGCTCTACAACCAATTGAATGAGGTCTTGGAACCGCTCAAGAAGGTCGCAAATATGACCGCTCAGATTGGTGGAGAGGTAGAACAGTTGATCGCAGTGCAACAACAGCTGAAAGATTCCTCTTTTGTGTTTCAGGACCTGCTCGATACCGTTGAGTCCGATCCAGAACGAATTGCATTCGTCGAAGAGCGCCTGAGCCTGTACCACGGACTCAAGATCAAGTACGGGGTGAAATCAGGGGCAGAACTCGTCGCCAAATGGGAACAATTGGCCAAAACCATGACGGGCTTTCAATCTCTGGGGGAGCGAATCAACGGGATGAAGGAAGCCTTAGCTGAGCTGAAAACAAAACTCTTGAAGCAGGGCCTCAAATTGGAAGCAGCAAGAAACAAAGCGGGAAAGCAACTGTCTGACCATATCACCGATTTGCTCGCTGAAGTGGGGTTCAAAAAGGCTCGTTTTGAAGTGGCAGTGGAACGGAATCTTTCGGACACTGGTTCCATCCTTCACGATAGCGAAACCATTCGGCCCCTCCCTTCAGGCATCAATCGGGTCTTCTTTGTGATCCAAACCAATCCTGGAATGCCTTCTGGGCCTCTTTCTCAAATTGCCTCAGGGGGGGAAATTTCGCGGGTGATGCTAGCGATCAAAACTGCTTTGGCGGATAAGTTTTCCTTCCCAGTCTTGATTTTTGATGAGATTGATACGGGCATCAGCGGTGAGATTGCCCACAAAGTGGGGGCGGTTATGGAGAAATTGGCCGAACGTTTTCAAATCATCTCCATCACCCACCTTCCCCAAATCGCTGCCAAAGGGGTCCGGCATTACCAAATCAAAAAGCAAATTCAGGGCGAAACCACCACCTCTACCGTGGTCCCACTCGATCAGGCAGGTCGCATTCAGATCCTGGCCGAAATGATCAGCGGAGATGCCCCTACTCCCTCTGCCTTAAAAAACGCAGAGGAATTGATCTTGAAAAAGTCTTCTTGATCTTAGTGATACTGAAAAAATAACTTGGACCTTTTCACTTGTTCTTTCTTCCCATCTCTTCGTCAAAAAAAGCCTCTCTTGGCCCGCCAAGCTCGGTTTTTCTTCCTTGATC
>JBCCCJ010000236.1:0-7245 GCA_039033615.1 Bacteroidota bacterium | reverse complement strand
GCAAAAAAGGCTGCTACCCGCTCGTCCACAATGGCGTGGCATTGAAAGAAAGGGTCTTGCTGGAAAGACAGCATCAGCGGGGCATTGCGGGAGCCAGGAGAAAGAACGACTTGTCGAACCCCTTTTGCCTTTAGGAGGTGCAACAGGGACTGTACAGCGGTTTTATCGGAAATCATGAGGCAATTTGAGGTCCAACTTCGGCATATGTTCCAATACCGTCAAAAGGGTCCGGCTTTTCCACTCGGTTTCTTCCCATTCCTCTCCTGGATTGGAAGCCGCAGTGATGCCGCCTCCTACATAGATGGCGAGTTGGGAGTCGAAGACCTGCATACAGCGCAAATTCACCCAAAGGTGGGTCTTCTCTCCAGTGATCGGTCCCATAAAGCCAGCGTAATAGGATCGATCGTAGGGTTCCTTCAACTCAAGGTATTCGATGGCGGCAGCTTTGGGAAAACCACTCACTGCCGGGGTAGGATGCAATTCTTCGGCGATGCGGAGGGGATCGCCAGCGAACTCAAAGGAAAATTGCGTTTTCAAGTGCGCCAATTGCCCGGCCTGAATGGTTTTGGGGCCTTCATGTTTCATATGTTTGGCTCCCAGATCCTCCAAACGATTGAACAGATAATCAGCGACAATTTTCTGTTCATCCAGCTCCTTGCTGCGCCAGGGCTGATCTAATTTTCCTTGGTTCCAGCGTCGGGTGCCAGCGAGCGCCACAGTTTCGTAGTGCTGCTCGGTCCCAGTCAGGAGAATTTCCGGACTTGCGCCGATCCAAATTCCTACTTGGGGATGATATACCAGCGCTACGTGAGCCTTGGGGTAGGTGGCTTGAAGCGTAAAGAAATAGTCCATCAGAGACCAATTCTCAGGGATAGCAACCAACTTTGGGCGGGAAATGATGGCCTTTTCAAAAGTGCCCGCTTGAATTTGGGCGACGGTTTCTCCCACCAGCGCCTGGTGCGTTGCAGCGTTCATTTCTGGAGGTGGGAGGGAGAAGGGCCGACTGAATGAAGGTAAAGCCTTCAGCCAAGCAGAAAATTCAGGATTCTGCTTGATATTTCTTTGGCCATCGGCTTGGATCCACACTGCTTGCGAACGACCATGGGAGGAGAATGGGTGCATCAAAAAGCCAGCCTGGATTTCTGAATTGCGATCGTCTGCTTGTACCCAAAGGTGGATGTTTCGTTCGGAAGGAAGAGAAAAAGCGGCAAAAGGGAGACCTTTCTCCCAACATCTCTCCAAATCCGCTTTCAATTCCATCATTTGATTGCCTTTCACCAGATCGGCTACTGACAACTAAGTGGTCTGACCTCTGTCAGTGAAGCGATCTCTTCCTTACATTACTCGCAAGTTGGAGAAAAGTTTTTGAAAAAATTGAAAGAATCGAAAACTAAAGAGACCTCCGCAAGGGAGGTCTCCTACTGGGCCTTATTATGCTTCGAAAAGACTCTTAAGGTGTGTTTGCAAAAGCTTGTTGCATCCTAATTGCAAAATGCGGTACAGGACTCCAATATCAATTTGGCAAAATGATTTCTCGATTTTGGCCGACGAAAGGCCTCACTGGCGAATGAATCGGGTGATTTCCTGATATCCACTCTCCGTTTGGAAAACGAGCACGTACATCCCCTGCGCCAAAGAATCGGTTGGCCAGACAAAGCGATGTTTTCCCGGCTGACGGAGAAGTTTCTCGACCATTAGCTCCTTTCCACTCAGTTGATAAACAGCTACTTGCAGGCTGGTCGCCTGATGAAGCTCGTAGGATACCTGGAGTTTTTCAGATACTCGTTGCTCAAAGGGAAAAAGCCGAAATCCGCTGGGATTGGGCGGGGCAATGGAGGTAGCGCTCGTGTCTTCGGGGGCCAATTTCACGTAAAGGTAGGCTTCCCGGCGGATCGAATCCTGATTTTGGCCGTCGCTGATGGTCAGGCTGATGGTCTGCCAACCCGTATCCGCATAGGTATAGAGCGGATGTTCTTCCGTAACGTCGGTGATCCCATCGCCATTCATGTCCCAGGCATAGGAGATATTGCTGAGGGGATCGACCACGGAAAGGTTCTCAAACTGAACAGGAGTGTCCGTATCGGTCTCCAGGCTATCGAGTCGGAAATTGGCGCGCAGGAAGCCAGCGGGGATCTCTTCTTCTACGGTCAATACTTGATTCGCCCCGACATTTTCCAGCCAGGTACTGCCCCCCAGCGGCCAGATGATTTCTACCGAGTCTGCCACCATTGCATCTCCCAGGCCAAACTCTACCGTCAGGCTGTTCATCCCACAAAAGCTGTTTTGAGAGGAGATTTCCCGCATTTGCCAAAACGTCTGGCCAAAGATCGTGGCTTTCAGGCGTACCTTGGCACCGATGGCTGCGGCGTTGGAGATGCTGCCTTTCAAGTTGAAATGTACCCAGCGATTGCTATTCGTCTGATTGCGGTAGAGACCGACGGTATTTGCGGCCGCTGAGCTGATGAAAATATCTACGAATCCGTCTCCGTCATAATCTCCCGTCGAGGGGCCTCGCGAAGCGCCAGGCACCAGAAAAACCGCCTGGCTATCGGCTTCAAAACTGCCATCTCCTCGATTCCAGTATAGCCGATCCCAACCTCCATCGAAGGTTACGAAGCAGTCCAAATCTCCATCATTGTCAAAGTCTTCCCAGACATTGGCCAATCCGGGCCCATTCTGTCCGGCGATGGGACCGACCTCATTGGGGGTCATCAAGACATAGGTGCCACTATCGTTGCGGTAGAGTTGATTCGGGACGCTGTTGAGATAATTGGTGATGTAGCCATCCAGGTCCCCGTCATTGTCAAAGTCGATCAGGTTCCAGTTTTGGCCGTCCCGCAAGTCTTCTGCCAGGGCCCCGGTCGTTATGCGCACCAGTTGGGCGGTGTCCGTCTCCATCAGCATATTTTGGTACAAATGATCCGGGGAAGGAGCACTCACTTCCCCACTTCCGATGAACAAATCCAGGTCGCCATCGAGGTCATAATCAGTCCAATTGGCTCCGGTAAAGGCCGCAAATTCCTGTACCACCTCACTTGTCAAGACTTGCTCAAACCGACCGTCTCCAAGGTTATGGTAGAGGAAATTATTTTGGGGTGGGCCCAAAAAGCCCCGAGGGTGCGTCACGATCAGATCTACAAATCCATCCTGATCATAATCTCCCCAGGCGGCGGACCAGCCCCGCATGATGGTGGTCCCGATCAGCCCTTCGAGTCGTTCGCTCATCGTATCGTTCACTTGTTCCAGCAGCTTCGACTGGGTACTGGTCCGAAACATGTCCAAGTCACCATCATTGTCGATGTCGGCCCAGGTGTTGCCGTTGCCCAAACCGATGCTGAGGGGGAAACCTCGGCCTTGATCTTTGACGAAGACGTCATTCCCCTGGTTGAGGTAGAGATTGTTGCTGTTGACAAAGAGGTCCAGATCCCCATCATTCTCGAAGTCAATCCAGGCGGCCCCCGTATAGGCACCGATGCTGGGATGTTGAGAAATGGCGTTGTTCTGATCTTCGACTTTGGCAAAAGGAACTTGTCCGATGGCTACCTGCATCAGGAAGCTCAAGCCTAACAAGAGACAAGTTCGCTGCAGAAGTAATGATTGTTTCATAGGTCGATGTGGTTGGTTGATGGATCACCAAATACGACCATTCCAGCTTGGAATCGGGGAAATCCCATGGGATTGGGTAGAAAAGAAGAGGTCAGAACACTACGTTGTCAGAAGTCAGATTTGCCGATGGCAATTGTACCTCGGTCTTCCAGGCCGTGTAACCCTTTCCGCACTGCCCCGTTTTCCCTTTCAATGGAAAACAACCCGCTTTTCGGTGAAAAGGAAAGTAATGTTGCCGATGGCATTGTAGCGTGGTCTTCCAGGCCGCAGAAGTGACTGGTGCGCTAGCGAGAGAAGGCGCTTAATTTCGAACCGACGAATGATGAATACCGAATGAAAAAGACGAACGGTTCGGGCCATCGCCTATAACTAGTTTTCACCCTATTCATCTGACTTATCAAGTCCAATGCAAGCTCCACTTGCTGCAGCAAATCCTGACAATCTTGTTCATCCTGTCCAATGAAAATCGGGAAAGAGGTAGCGCTGGACTCTGTCCTGCAAAAACAGATAAGTGGTCATCGACCAAACACTCCGAAAATCAAAAACCGAAAAAGAAAGAAGAGCAAATGCAAAAGGGGCCAACGCACGATCCTGTTGCCTGCGGCAATTCTATTCCCCCCAAATGGTTACGGCCTTGATCGCACCAGTTTCGGGCAGGGCGATGCGGGGGAATTCCGTGATGATGTCGGCGCTGGGAATGCGGTGGGTGATATAGGCCTCAATCGGAAATTGCCCGGCCTGCAAGGTGGCTATCACGTGCTCCAAGTCTTCGTGGGTGGCGTTGCGACTGCAGAGGAGAGAGGCTTCTTTTGCGTGGATGCTGGGGTGGTGAAAGCTCAGTTCGCCTTTGGTGAGGCCGACAAACAAATAGCGTCCTCCGGGAGCCAGATATTGGACCCCGGCTTCCAGGGCGGCTTTGCTCCCCGTGGCGTCAAATACCGCCGATACGAGGTCTCCTTGGGTGATGGTGCGAATCTGGTCCAGGGCTTCGGGCCCGGCTTGAATGGCGTGGGTGACGCCCAATACTTCCCGACAATATTGCAGCCGTTGCTCGTTGAGGTCCATGACGATGACCTCGGCCCCGGCCAATTGGGCGAAGCGGATGATCCCAATCCCGATCGGGCCACAACCGATGACGAGGGCGGTTTCCCCTGGCTGGAATTGTGCCCGACGAACTGCATGCGCCCCAATCGCCAAGGGCTCTACGATGGCCATGGCTTCGGGACTGAGGCCCGGGGCTGGCAACAATAAATGCACGGGCACGGCCAAATAGGGCTGCATCCCCCCGTCTTTGTGGATGCCAAATAGCTTGAGATTGGCGCAGCAATTGGTTTTGCCCTGGCGACAAGCGATGCAAGTTCCACAGTAGTCGTAGGGAGAAATGACTACGTTCTCGCCCACTTTCACCGCATGCTCTCCCGGTGGCAAACTCACTACTTGCCCGGACATCTCATGGCCGAGGATGCGTGGATACTGGAAAAACGGTTGGTTCCCCGCAAAGGCATGAAGATCGGTGCCGCAAATGCCGACACTTTGGATTTTCAGGAGGGCTTCTCCGGGTCCGGGCGTGGGGCGGGTATGAGTTTCCCAGGTAAATTGACCGGGTTGTTGGCAGATGAGGGTACGCATGGAGTCAGGGTTCAGAGAACAGGGAACAGGGAACAGGGAACAGGGAACAGGGAACAGGGAACAGGGAACAGGGAACAAAAATAAAATCCGGAATAGGAGTTGGGCGGCCTTTGAATTTTTCAATCTCCCTGGTTCCAATGGGAGAGGAAGTAAAGATAGAAAAAAGGGACAACCCATCCTTTGGGAAATGGGTTGTTGATGGGTTTCACTTTTGTCAAAAAAAATAGAACTTTATGCTCCTCTCACAAATCATCTGCGTCAGTTGGCTCTCCCTATGAAAATTCTCACCTACAACGATCTCGCCCCCAAAGGTCTTTCTGCCAAAGTCAACAAAGTAAAGAAGCTATTGGCCTCGGGAGATTTTCGCTCGGCAGACGTCAAGAAAATGGTGAACTCCGATTTTTACCGTGCCAAACTGGACCGGGAGAATCGCCTGCTCTTCAAATTTGCTCGCTATGAAGGCGAAACCTACCTCTTGCTGCTGGAGGTGATCGCCAACCATGCGTACGAAAAGTCTAAATTTCTCCGGGGAGCGGAGGTGCAGGAGTCGCATTTTCGGGTAGAGGTGAAGCCGGAAACCATTGAGAAAGAAGTGCAGGAATCCCTCCGCTACGTCAATCCGCAAAGCCCTCGGTTTCACGTGCTGGACAAGATCATCTCTCTGGACGAAACCCAGGAGGAGATCTACCAACTGCCTTCTCCCCTCATCATCATCGGTTCCGCTGGCAGTGGCAAGACCGCCCTGACGCTGGAGAAGATGAAGAGCTACCGGGGCAACATGGCCTATATTTCGCTTTCCCCTTATCTGGTGGAAAATTCTCAGCAGATTTACTACGCCAACGGCTACGAAAATGAGCAGCAGGAGATTGATTTTCTGGACTTTGGCGAATACCTGGAGAGCATCCACATTCCGGAGGGAAAAGAACTCACCTATCCCATCTTCGATGGCTGGTATGAACGCCGCTACCGGGCTCGCTTCAAATTTCGGGATTCCTATAAACTGTTCGAAGAATTTCGGGGGGTGCTCACAGGCTCGGTGGTAGATGCTGCTTACCTCAGCCGGGAACGCTATCGCAAATTGGGCGTCAAGCAGTCCATTTTCCTGGAAAACGAGCGGGAACAAGTCTATGATCTATTTGAAAAATACCTGGCATGGCTGGAAGAAGGCCAGTATTTTGACCGCAACTTGCTGGCGTATCAGTATTTGAAGCAAGTGGAGCCGACCTATGATTTCATCGTGGTGGATGAGGTACAAGATTTGACGAATATTCAACTGCTGCTGATTTTGCGGGCCTTGAAGCAACCCACCAACTTCATCCTCAGTGGCGACTCCAATCAGATCGTTCACCCCAATTTTTTCTCCTGGTCCAAGATCAAGACCCTCTTTTTTGAGCAGCAAGTCCAGGGCAATGCCATTCGCATTCTCAAAACCAACTACCGCAATTCCCAGCAAGTCACGCGAGTCTCCAACGATCTCCTCAAGATCAAGAATGCTCGTTTTGGCTCCATCGACCGGGAAAGCACCTATCTGATTGACACGGTTTCTTCTGCCGAGGGCGAAATCCAGTTTTTTCAGGACAGCGAAAAGATCAAACAAGACCTCAACGCCCGCACGGAGCGTTCGGCGAAATTTGCGGTGCTGGTCATGGACAAAGCTCAAAAGCGGCGCGTCAGCAAATTTTTCAAAACGCCGCTCATTTTCACGATTCAGGAAGCCAAGGGCTTGGAATACGACAACATCATCCTGATCAATTTCCTGAGCGACTACGCCAAAGAATTTCGAGAAATCACGCGGGGCGTGACCCAGGAAGACCTGCTGGACGAGAATTTGCGCTACTCTCGGGGCAAGGACAAAAGCAACAAAGAGCAAGAAGCCTACAAATTTTACATCAACTCCCTCTACGTCGCCTTCACCCGCGCGGTCAAGAATCTCTATATCGTCGAAGGCTCGCGGAAATTTGAGTTGCTGCAATTGCTGGACATCGTCGAGACGAGCCAAAAGGTGCAACT
>JBCCCJ010000235.1:0-7263 GCA_039033615.1 Bacteroidota bacterium | reverse complement strand
GGTATTCATAGGGATGTTCTCCGTATTGCTGGTTAACGGCCCGGTGGCAGTTGGTGGCATAGGTTTGGGCGATGGTGGAGAGAGACATAAGTCAGAGGCTGGGTTTTGGGTTTTGGGTTTTGGGTTTTGGGTTTTGGGAACAAATGAAAACATCTTGTTTATCTATTCACAACTTGCCCCAATAGTTTTTTTTGCGAGAAACATCCTGACCATCTTGTTTATCCTATCTTTCCCAAGAAATGACCAGATCAAAACGGCAGGGGCTCCCCTTCGATACGCGTGCGGGCGTGGAACAGTTCCTGGATTTGTTGGGTTACTGCTCCAATATTTCCCTCCCCGATGGTCCGACCATCCAATTCCAGTACGGGACTAAGCTCTCCCATGGTTCCGGTGGTGAATACCTCATCTGCCGAATGAAATTCTGATTGAGAAATGCGGCGTTCTTCCAGGGGAATGTCGTTGGCAAAGGCGATGTCCATCACCAATCTTCGGGTAATCCCTGGCAAGCAGGCTTCTGGCAAGGGGGTATGCAAGACGCCTTTGCGAACCATGAAGACATTGGTCGCATTCGTTTCGGCCACAAAGCCATCCAAATCCAACATGAGGGCATCATCCACCCCAGCTACGTTGGCCTCGATTTTGGCGAGAATGTTGTTGATCAAGTTGTTGTGATGGATTTTGGAATCCACAAACTGAGGGGAATTGCGGCGGACACTGGAAGTAATCAGTCGGATGCCATTGGAGTCATAGATCGGTGGCTTCCATTCTGCCAGCACAATCAAACAACAGCCTTTGGTGTTCAAGCGCGGGTCCATCCCGGAGGTATATTTTTCGCCTCGGGTCAAGGTCAGTCGGATATGGGTGTTGTCCCGCATCCCATTGGCTTCCAGGGTCGAGAAAATGGCTTGCTTGATAGATTCCCGGCTAGGAACGTTCGCAAAGGCCATTGCTTTGGCAGAGGCTTCCATGCGATCGAGGTGCAAATCCAGAGAAAAAATGCGGCCATCATACACCCGCAGGCCTTCCCAGACCGCATCTCCTCCTTGCACCACACTGTCAAAGACCGAAACTTTGGCGGCGGCTCGGGGAAACAATTCTCCCCCTACGTGGACCAGGAGATTGTCGTTTTGAGGATTGTATTTCTGCATGGGAAAAGGAATTAGTGAGTATCGGAAAAAGGATCAATTGGCTCGTAAAGCATGGGTAAACAAGCGCTCGTAATAAGGAAGCGCTTCTGCCAGGAGGGCTTCGTGTGCTGGCCTCACCTCCCGGGACTTGGGCGTGTAGGGGGCAAAACCAGTGGACCGATGCACCCTTGCGTACCAATAGGAAGCCCAGACTCCATCTTCCGGAATGGAGCCTGCTTCCCACTGCAGCATTTCGGGATAGAAAGGAATGCCCAATGTTTCACACAATTGGGGCAACACCCTACTTGGAGATTTCAGGAGTTCGTTTCCATCCAGCACAATGGCTTGTTGGCCTTGCTCTTGCAACTGCTGGAACAGCTCCCATTGTCGGCGGATCCCAATGTCCCGCAAGGAAGGATTCGGGATGACCTTGTGAAAAGAATTGATCACCTCCGCTGGATGACGAATGAGGAATACATTCCGAGCATCCTTCAAAAAGGTCTCGTCCATCTCAATCAAATGGTGAGCCATGTGCTTCATAAAGCGAACTGGCAGCGCGTTCTGCCCAGCCATCAATTGTTGTATGACTGCATCGCCATCGGAATCTTGCGCCGCCAAGACCTCTGCTCTGCCAGGATGGTCGGCTCCGCTCACCCGAAGATAGTGGGCGTACAGAGGTTCGTCTACCACCTCCGTATCTGGTCGCTGTGAAAACGAATACATCAACGCGGTGGAAACATTGCGGGGACCAGACCAAAGGCAAAGGGGGAGCATGCTGAAATTTCTTCACAAATGGCCCCGAATGAACGAAAAAATTGGGAAGAGGGAAACCCCTATTTCGCCTAGCTCTCCAAAATTCCTTGGATCACGTGCCCGTGTACATCCGTCAGGCGGATGTCCCGCCCACTGAAGTGATAGGTCAATCGCTCGTGATCGACCCCCAGCAAATGCAAAATGGTCGCGTGTAGGTCATGGATAGTCGTGGGATGCTCTACCACCCGATAGCCATATTCATCGGTCTGGCCGTAGATGGTGCCGCCTTGAATGCCTGCGCCAGCCAGCCAAATGCTGAAAGCCGAAGGATTATGGTCCCGCCCGTCTCCCCATTGGGAAAAGGGCGTTCGACCAAATTCGCAGGCAAATACCACCAGGGTTTCCTCCAGCAGACCCCGACCTTTGAGGTCTTTGAGCAAAGCCGAAACGGGCTGATCTACCGCATGGGCATTCAAGGTGTGACCTTCTTTCAAGTTGGCGTGCTGATCCCAGCGGTCGGCGGCCACCCGTGGACAAGTCAGTTCGATGAAGCGGACCCCTCTTTCTACCAAGCGACGAGCCAATAGGCACTGCGTCCCATAACTCCGGCAATGAGGATCATCCGAATACAGGCCATACATTTCCTTGGTGAGCCGAGTTTCCCCTCGCAGATCAGTCAGCTCCGGCACCGACGCCTGCATTCGAAAGGCCAATTCATAATTGGCAATGGCAGATTCTACGGCATCCGCTTCCCCGATTTGTCCCAACAGGCTTTGATCCATCTGCTGCATCAGTTTCAATTTCTGCTGCTGCAAAGCGGGATCCCCTTCCAGCGGATGGATATTGGCCATCGGACTTTCCCCACCTTGAAGAATCGAAGCCTGAAAAGAAGCTGGCAAAAAGCCACTGTTGAAATTGTCCAGTCCACCCGGGGGAATCAATCCTCCATCCAACACCACATAGCCCGGCAGGTTGTCGTTTTCGCTCCCCAATCCATAGTTGACCCAAGCGCCCATGCTCGGACGCCCTTGAATGCCACTGCCGGTATGAAGGAAATAATTGGCGTTGGTATGCTCCGGGAATTCGGAAACCATGGAGCGAACCATGGCGATGTCGTCCACACAGGTCGCTATATGAGGGAAGAGATCGCTGATCGGCATGCCGCATTCCCCATACTGCTTGAATTCCCAATGGCTCTTCATGATCTTTCCGATGGCATCGAATTGAGTCGGAGCCACTTCAAATTTGTCATAGGGATTCTGCCCATGTTCCTGATTCAGGCGTGGTTTGGGATCAAAGCTATCGACCTGCGAAATGCCCCCATCCATGTATAAAAAGATGACTTGCTTGGCTTTGGGAGTAAAATGAGGATGGATCCCTGGCCCACCCATCGCTCCTTTCAGGAAGGAAGATGCCCCTGGCAAACTTCCCAGCATGCCCATCAGGGCCAAAGAGCCAAACCCGTGTCGGCTGGTAGAAAGAAATTCGCGTCTGTTCATGTCTGGAAGGGTCAGAGGTCAAAAAATAGAGGTATTACAGGCTACAATGGGCCTTTTTATCCATGCTTCTCAACGGAAAGTCAGGTTCGTTGAAAATCCCGCTTTCCCCCACTTTTGGCCATGAGGCGAGTCGAGAGCAATTCGATGTCGTGGGAAAAGGCTTTGCACATGTCATAGATCGTCAAGGCCGCGACCGTTGCGCCAGTCAGGGCTTCCATCTCGACGCCAGTTTTCCCATGTAGGCCCACGGTGCAATTCACTTCCACCAATTGTGCTTCATTCATTTGAATGTCGAGCTTGATTTTCTCTACCGCCAGTGGATGACAGAGCGGAATCAATTCGTGGGTCCGCTTCACGGCCATGGTTCCGGCAATGATGGCGGTTTGGAAGACCGGGCCTTTCTTGGTCTGAATCTCTTCTCCCTCGAACTGAGCCAGGATTTCCGGGGTCAATCGCACCAGGGCCTGCGCCTGGGCTTGCCGAAAGGTCACGGCCTTGCCACCGACATCCACCATATTGGGGTTTCCCGCGGCGTCTAGGTGCGTAAATTCAGAGGAGGAGGGAGTCATAGGCCTTTTGGACTCAAGATACGAATCCACGCTCATTTTTGTAACTTGCTTCCATGCGCATTTCCGCGAATCACCCTCATAACAAAGCTCATTCGATTGACCACTTGGGCGAAGCCCGCAATTACTGGTGGAACGATGATTTCCTGGCGCTCCTGGCTGAGCGCATGGATTGGGCCGACTGCACCCGTGCGGCGGACATTGGCTGTGGCAGAGGGTTGATGACCTTTCATCTGGCTGATTTCCTGCCGGAAGGAGCCGAGATCTTTGGCTTTGATATCGAATCGGCCCACCTCAAAGTGGCACGTCAGCGCGCCAAAAAGGTCCAGAAACGCCAGAAAGTGAGCATTTCTTTTGCCGAAGGGGACGCTCATGGCCTGCCTTATGAGACGGATGACATGGATCTCACCCTCTGTCAAACCTTGCTCATTCATGTGCCAGAGCCGCTATCGGTCTTGGAGGAAATGAAGCGCATCACCCGTCCCGGAGGCTGGGTGGTGGCGATGGAGCCCAACAATCTGGTGTCTCAATTCATGCTGGATCGCTATGAGCAAACCGATTATGACATCCAGGATGTGCTTGGCATGATGGAGGTTCGGATGCGGTGTGAATTGGGGAAAAAGCGGTTGGGCGAAGGCTATAACTCGCTGGGAGATGTGCTGCCAGATTTGTTCCAAAAAGTCGGGCTGGAGGATACTCAGGTATGGATTTCGGACAAAGCCTTTTCTCTGATCCCCCCCTACGACACCAAGGAGCAACGACTTCGGGTCGCAGAGATGATTCAGTGGATTGAGCATGGAGAAGGCGGTTTTGGCTACGAAGACAATTTGCGCTATTACCTCGCTGGTGGGGGCAGGAAAGATGATTTTGGCGTCTACTGGCACCAAATCTCTCTCTACCAACAAACCCTGCTCCAGCAACTGAAAGATCAGACCTTCATCTCGGCTGGAGGAAATTTGATGTACATCGTGGCCGGAAGGGTTCCAGAAGAAGAATAAACCATGATTTCATCATTTTCTGTTTCTTCCTTCTCCCTACTTTTCCGTTTCCTCCTGATCGCGAATGTAGCCAGTACCCCTCCCCACGGCATGTATCTGAGCACCATTCAAGGTGAGATCAGTGAGGAACAGCTTAGCCTCAACATCAAGGTTTTTGCCGATGATTGGCAAGATGCCTTGCGGGCGAGTTTCCCTGATAAAGGGATGGTTTCCGGCTATGCGGATTGCCACAGCCATCTGGAAGAAGCAAGCGATTACCTACAGAAGCACCTTCAGTTGTTTCAGGCCGGGGAACGCCTTCGCTGGGAATGGCAGACCTGTAAACAACGACAAGACGTCCTGTTGATCCAGGTCCAAGCCAAACTCTCAACTCCCTGGAAGGAGGGAGCAATCCAGGCAGATTTCCTGATGGAATTGTTTTCCACTCAGAACAATGTGGTCCAGATCACCCGTTTGGCCGACCAGAAGCAATGCTACCTGCGCCTTCATGAAGACCAGAAGCGTGGAACGATCACTTTTGACCGTTGAAGAGGCGTAGCATGGTCTGACTCATGACCGTTACGCCTGTCTCAATGGTCCCGCGCGGTTCAGGATAATAGAACGGCGAATGCAACCCAGGCAAATCACCCGAAGCGATTCGCTCCTCGGGGACACTCCCCAACCAATACAAGACAGTTGGAACGTCATCATCGGTTCTGCCATAACAAGCAAAATCTTCCCCCAGCATCAAGGGTTCAGTATTCACCACGTTTTCAGCACCCAATGCCTCGGTAGCTGTTTCCCACATCACATCGACCAGTTCTGGATCGTTAAAGTTCGCTGGGGTGAACTCCTCTGGGATCTCTACTTCAGGCATTTTGTCTTCAGGTAGGCCTGCGGCAATGGCGGTCCCGCGCGCGATTTCCCGAATACGTTGATGAACCTTCAGGCGGACCTCTTCTTCAAACGTCCGCACCGTCAATTGCAACATCACCTCGTCTGGAATGATGTTGCCACGAATCCCGCCTTGAATAGCTCCCACCGTAACCACTGCCGACTCTCTTGGATCAATGGTGCGACTTACAATGGTCTGTAATTCCATCACCATCATGGAAGCCAATACCACCGGATCGACAGACATGTGGGGCGAGGCACCGTGTGAACCCACCCCAAAGACTTTGATGTTGATCATCTCCGCATTTGCCATGGTGTATCCCTTGCCAAAGCCTACCTGCCCAGCAGGAATGGTGGGGCTGACATGCAAGCCCAAGCCATAATCCGGCACCCCAAATCGGTCATATAATCCCGCATCCAGCATCATCTTGGCTCCTTGCCCGATTTCTTCGGCTGGCTGTCCGATGAACATGAGGGTTCCTTTCCAATCTTTTTTCAGCTTCACCATCGCCCGAGCCGTGCCCACCCAAGTCGTCATGTGCATATCGTGTCCACAGGCGTGCATTTCGCCGTCGGTACTGGCATAGTCCAAGCCCGTTTTTTCGGTGATGGGCAGAGCATCCATGTCGGTGCGGTAGAGGATGGTGGGGCCTTGGCCATTTTTGTACATCCCGACAACCCCATAGCCTCCCACGCTTTCGCTTACTTCAAATCCGATGGAGCGCAGTTCTCCTGCCAATGCCTTGGCAGTTTCTTTTTCTTCGAGAGACACCTCTGGTTGTCGATGGCGCTTTTGATAGAAATCAATCAAATATTCCAGATCGGCCTCAATCACCTGCGACAGTTTAGGCGGTGGGTCCTGGAAAAGATTCAAACAAAAAAACGGGATCAGTAACAACGATTTCATAGGAGGGGGTTGGGGAATTGGTTAAGTAGTTGGGGGAAAAGTAGGGAATAAAGCAAAGACCTCTGACAATAGAAGTGATCTGACAGGATGCCGTTCTGGCTTCTGACTTTTCTCCTCTCCTTCTCTTTTCCCTCACACATGCTGATCGATCAGAATCGCATTTCCATCGGGATCAATCACCACAAAGCTGCCTGGGCCGCTAGGATTGTCCAAAGACTCCTGCCCGGTGGCGACTCCCTGATCCTTCAGATCATGATGGATCGCCCGTACATCGTCGAAGGCGTCCAACTCCTGAGCATCGCTGTCCCAGCCTGGATTGAAGGTGAGCAGATTGCCTTCAAACATCCCTTGAAAGAGTCCAATCAAGGTCTGTCCATTTTTCATGATGAGGTAATTGTGTTCCGGATTTCCGCCAAACACTGTAAAGCCAAGCTTTTCATAAAATGCTTTGGAGGTCTGAAGGTCTGCCACGCTTAAGCTGACAGAGAATGCGCCTAAATTCATGGGGGATTGTTACACGTAAAAAGATAAGACAGAGGT
>JBCCCJ010000234.1:0-7279 GCA_039033615.1 Bacteroidota bacterium | reverse complement strand
ATCTCCTCTTATTATAGCAAAGGCATGTTTTCCATGGGGGATCACATTCGGCTGGGAGAAGTAGAAGGCCGCATCATCGAAATCACCAATTTGTCGGTAGTCGTAGAGACCGACGAAGGACATCGTTACATCCCCGCCCGGAAATTCATCAACGAAGAAGTAGAAGTCCTGGCCCGAGCAGCAGACGAATGAATCCATTTGCTTTTTTTACCAACGCCCGTGCGGGCAAAAACGGCTGGTTTCTCTATGTCATTGGGGTGGCATTGGTGTTTCTCGCCAATTTTGTGGGCACGATTCCTTTTTCCGTTGTCGCCTGGAATCGTGGAGGGGGGCAATTGAGTCCAGAAGCCATGCTCAACCCAGCCAATCTGGGGCTTTCCCCGGCGGTAGGCTTTGCGCTGATGCTGTTTCCTTTTGCAGTAGGCGTAGTGGGGATTTGGTTCAGCATCAAATTTTTTCATGGGCGAAGTTTCCAAACCCTGACAACGCCATTAGCTACCGTTAATTGGTCGAAAATCCTCTTTTCTGGCGGCCTGTGGATCGGCCTGACTGCCCTGGCAGAATTGGCCTTTGTGGTCATCAATCCTGACAACTACCAATGGACCTTTGACGCGGCAGCTTTTTTTCCGGTCTTGCTGGTAGCCCTGCTGCTGATTCCCCTGCAAACGTCCATGGAAGAATGGCTGTTTCGGGGCTATCTCATGCAAGGACTTGGTTTGTGGTGGAAACGGCCTTTCATCGCCATGTTGGTCACTTCTATCGCTTTTGGGTTGATGCATTGGGCCAATCCCGAAATTCAGGCCTTTGGAGAAGAAATCATCCTCTTCTACGTGAGTTTTGGCCTGCTGATGGGCTTGACTACCCTCATGGACGACAGCCTGGAACTGGCCCTTGGGGTGCACGCGGCGAATAATTTGTATGGGGCCTTGTTGGTTACCTTTCCTTCTTCCGCTTTGCAAACTCCAGCGCTTTTTACCGTAAAAGAATACCAGGTGACCGAAATGACCCTGGCTTGGTTTGTCATTGCTGGCATCTATTTGTGGATTGTCGCCAAAAAATACCAATGGAAAGGCTGGAAGCATATCTTTGCGCCTCTACCTACCCCAGAACCTACCGAACCAGAATCTTCTTTTCCCATTTCGTCCGACGCCTGATTCATGCAACTGACCCATCTCTATCTCTATCCGATCAAGTCACTCGGCGGCATCTCTGTTTCTCAAGCTACCCTTTCAGATCGCGGGTTGGAGCATGACCGACGTTGGATGGTGGTCAACGAAAACGGAACCTTCTTCACCCAGCGTCAGTTGCCAGAGATGGCGCAAATTTCGGTATCCCAAAGTGAGATGGGCTGGCGGCTTACCCACAAACGCAAACGGATCGCTCCAGTGGAGGTGCCGCTGATTCCCCAAACTGACGAATGGATGCAGGTAGAAGTTTGGGGCGAAGCAGTTCAGGCTCAAGTGGTTTCCCCTCAAGTGGACAGTTGGCTCAGCATGGTGCTGGGCGAAAGCTGTCGACTGGTCTATATGCCAGAAGAAAGCCACCGTCCGGTCGATCCCGATTATGCCAAGGCCGGAGAATTGGTCGGTTTTGCCGATGGTTTTCCTTTTCTGCTGATCAGCCAGGAATCTCTCGATAGCCTCAATGAAAAGCTGGCAGAACCTGTCCTCATGGATCGCTTTCGTCCCAATTTTGTGGTGAGTGGGGTCGGCAAGCCCCATGCCGAAGACGAGTGGAAGCGCTTCCATCTCGGCGAGATCGAATTCATCGTCGCCAAGCCCTGCGGTCGCTGCCAGATCATCACCATCGACCAACAAACCACCCAGCAAAGCGCCGAACCCTTGAAGACCCTCAGTACCTACCGTCGCCAAGGCAAGAAAGTCTGCTTTGGCATGAATCTGCTCCACCGAGGCAGCGGCACCCTGGAAGCAGGGATGGAAGTGAAGCTGTAATACCGGATTCCATCTGTACCTCCGAATTGCATTCGGTAGAGAGACCCCCGCGACGTGCAACTGCGCGCTACCTCACGACAGCTGCCGCTCCTCCTTTTCGGCAAGCAATTCGATACTTTCTGCCACTGAACTTGTTTCCTCCCTCCACAACTTCGACTTTTGTGCGTATGAAGCGACACCTTCACCTTTTCCTCGTTTTGGGGATGAGTACTCTGCCTATGTTGCTGAGCGCTCAGTCTTCCGATATCTGGAGCCTCCGACAGTGTCTGGAGTACGCCCAGGAATACAACCTCCAACTGAAACAAGCGGACCTGAATGTGCAGCGGGGCGAGATCGACCTTGCGCAGGCTCGGGCGGCTCGGATGCCGAACCTCAACGGTTCCGTCAACGGATTCTCCCGCTTTGGTTTCTTTGTCGATCCCTTTACCAACCAGTTGGATCAACAAAGCTCCTTTACCTCCGACCTGGGCATCAGCTCGGGCGTTACCCTGTTCAATGGTTTTCAGCTATCGAATACCATCAAGCAAAGTGAACTGGATTATCGAGCCAGCCTCGCCGACAAAGAGCAGCAGGAATATGACCTGGCGCTGAACATCACGCTGGCCTATCTGTCCATTCTCCAGAATGCGGAATTTGCCGAAGCAGCTAAGTTGCAGGTAGCTTCTACCAAGGAGCAGCGCGACCGAACTTCCAAATTGGTGGAAGCGGGTTCTCTTGCTCCTGCGGATCTTTTGCAGCTTCAATCTCAGATTGCCTCGGAAGAATTGAATGTGGTCAACCTCCAGAATCAATTGGAACTGTCCTACCTGAATTTACAGCAATTGATGAACCTGGATCCATCGGAACCTTTTGGCATCGAAAAGCTCGAATTAGATGATCCAGAAGGAGAAGTGCTAGACATGAATACCAGCGACCTATATGCAGAAGCAGAGCAAAACCAACCCTTTATCGAGAGTGCGGATCTCCAGATTCAGAGCGCTCAAATGGGGAAGGAAATCGCGAAAGGCGCGCAATACCCCTCCCTCTTTCTGTCGATGAGTGGCGGCACTGGGTACTCCTCCAACCGGAAACGAGTCTTGGGCTTTGAACAAAATGGCTTCGATGAGTTGCCGGGCGTGAAAATCAATGGGGAACCAGCCTTGTTTGAAACTCCTGCCCTAGACCAGGTCACCGGGCCGTATGCCTACTTTGATCAGCTGTCTGACAACGTAAGCGGGAATGTCTCGGTCGGTTTGAACATTCCGATTTACAATCGTCGCCAAATCAAAAGCGGAATTGAACTAGCCGACATTCAAATTCAAAACGCACAATTGAGCGCTCAGTTGCAGCGGCAAAACCTGAAGCAGGTGATCGAGCAGGCCTATTTGGATGCCAAATCTTCCTACAGCAGTTACCTGGCGACTCAACGCCAATTAGATGCTGCGCAATTGAATTTCGAGAATGTCGAGAAGCAATTCAACGTGGGTTTGTCCAATTCGGTAGATTATCTCGTGGCCAAGAATTCAGCTAATATGGCCCGTTTTGACCTGTTGCGGAACAAATACACCTACCTCTTTCGCACCAAAGTGCTGGATTTCTACCAGGGGAAACCCATTGGTTTCTAGCAAATGCCTACCTTTGGTTCACTTGGTACAGCCAAGTTCTCTCATACACCAGCATCTATGTGGCATTTACGAAATTTCTTTTCAACTTTTTATAAAGTCGGCTCCGCACTTGCGATGGTCGGCTTTTTCCTGTCAGCAGGTTGCGGAAAACCCAAAACCCAAGTAGAGACAGAGGAATCTACCCGCCGGACCCTGTACGCTCGGGTAACCGAATCTGGCTTGGTGCAACCGACGATTGAAGTCCCCGTAGCGCCGGATGTCTCAGGGGAAGTGGTGGATCTACGGATCATTGAAGGGAGCCGAGTCAAAAAAGGCGATTTGCTCCTGACGATTCGTCCTGATGATTATCGGGCTTTATTGGAACAAGCCGAAGCTTCTGTACAGCGCTCTCAGGCGAGCTATTTGCAAGCCAAAGCCAGCGTCGCCCAGGCGGAAGCGACCTTGTTGCAAGACTCCGTGGCCTTGAAGCGAAGTGAGGAACTGTACGCCGATAAGGTGGTTTCTAAGGTAGATCTGGAGAATGCGCAATTGCGCTTCAAAGTATCCAAGGCCCAGTATGATGCGGCAGCCTTCAGCGAAAAAGCGGCCTATTATCAGGTCGAAAACTCGGCGGCTACCCGCAAGCAAGCCCGGCAAAACCTGGATCGGACCAATATCTACGCCTCTATGGATGGGACCATCACTCAGTTGAATGTCGAACTGGGGCAGCGAGTGGTAGGTACGAGTCAAATGGCCGGTACCGAAATCCTAAAAATTGCCGATCTCTCTAGCATGGAAGTGTTGGTGGAGGTGAATGAAAATGACATCATCAACGTGAATCTGAGTGATTCTGCCAGGGTGGAAATCGACGCCTTCCCAGACCAACTGTTTTATGGGGAAGTAACAGAGATTGCCTATTCTGCCACCGTAGCAGGTCTTGCCTCTACTGATCAGGTCACCAACTTTGAAGTGAAGGTGAAAATTGATCCCAAGTCCTATGTGAATGCTTTTGGCGAAAGCCGGGAAATTGGACCTGGCGAAAGCCCCTTCCGTCCGGGTATGACGTCGCTGGTAGAGATTTATACCCAAAAAGAAGAAAACGTAGTAGTCCTTCCCATTCAGGCAGTCACTTTGCGAGAAAAAGAGGATGCAGATGAAGCCTCCGTTGACGAAGACAACCAAGAGGAGGTCGTTTTTCAGTTGGTGGGCAATCAAGTGAAAAAAATCCCGGTTAAAACGGGCATCAGCGACAATACCTACATTCACATCATCTCAGGCCTAGAGGATGGACAAGAAGTAGTTACCGGACCCTTCACGACCTTGACCCGCTTGCTCAAGGAAGACATGGAAGTAGAAAAAGGTTCTGGTGGTTCTCGTTGATAGCCGGAGTACTTATAACCACACCAAGAGGACAAGCAATAAGGCCACGGCCACAATTGCAGCCACGGTGATGATCGCTTTTCGCAAATCAATGGGTTTGTCGCCTGCGATCTCGCCAGATTGGCCATTGATCATGACCTGAAACAACCTCCCTTTGTGCGTGTACTGCCCCAACCAAACGGGGACCAGCACGTGTCGGAAAGCCACACTGTGTTTCTCTGAATTGACCCTGAATTTTCGGGCATCATCCCCCGTGAGGCGGCCAAAGATTTCGATCTGGATCTCATCACTCATGAGCATGTCGGCCAGCTTAAAGGCCTCGATTTCGGGCAGAGAATACAGCTCCGTAGCAAAGGTCTTTAGGTATTTGGGATCATAAGGCACCAATTTGCGGAAATTGTACTCGCCGATCTCCTCGAAATATTGATCCTGGATGGCCTCAGACATTCCTAGGGGTAAATCCTGAAAGAAGTGCTCATAGTAGCCTGCGGTGGGTTCCCAGGCCATCCGTTTCTTTTTCTTTTTTGGGTCGGGAAAATAAGCAATGCCTACCTCCCCCATCCAAGTAGAACGGGTCAGCGCATCAAAGAGAAAAAACGGCAAATAGATGCCCAGCAGCCGTTCGGGTTTTTTGAGTCCGAAGATGTCATTGGGCAGAAACCTCCCTCTCCCCAGCCAGCGTCGCAGCTTGCGTAAGGCCAGACTTTGCGAAATGGAAAAAGGAATGATGGAGTAGGGGAGGAGGACTTCCTCGTGTCGCTTGGTTTCTTCCAATTCTTCGCTTCCACAATAGGGGCAACTGCTCCAGGGACGATCCGCATCTACGGCCACTTCGCCTCCGCAAGACAAGCACATATGGCTTTTCAATGGCCATTGTAGCCCTTGTTTGAATTCCTTCAGTTTGACGCCCTCGTGTAGTTTCCGTGGCACCACTTGATCGCTTTGCCGACCCAATTCCCGACTGTATCGGCAGCTGGTACACTTCAGCTTCTTCTTGCCGCCCCCGTCGTACACCAACTGGGAACCGCATTCCGGACAGCGCGCATGTATGTAGAGGGCCTGCTTCACGATGCAGAGAGTTGGGGGTTAATCAAGCGACAGAATTGTAGGAAATCATCAAAAGTATCGAGCTGCTTCGTTTCTGTATGGCGAAAAATGAGCTCTTGAAGAAAAGCATGCTCCATCACTGCTCTCGGGTCTCGCTTAGTGTACGCGACCTTTCTTTCTGAGAATAACTCTTTCAGATAAGCAAAGTGAAAGGGAGAATGATAGTCAAAGGTGAAAGCACCCATTTTTTCTGGATCTTGGCGGGAAACATCGAAATAGTTGATGAATGATCGCAAGCGAGGGGATTCTGGATTCCTTTTGAATAATTTCCGATTTCCCAAAAACCAGGTTTCAAAACAGCGATTCTGAACGATGACGACAGGCTGGGTAGAAGGATTCAGGGGAACTTTGGTCTCTTGTATATGGTCAAGAACTTCTTGTTTTCGTTCTGCAACCGAGACCTCATCGGCATCTAAGCAGATCACCAAATATTGAAACGTACCAATTTCATTGATATCTCTGATTGTATTAGGAAGGTGGACGTGTAACAAAGAAGGGTAGCCGCCTCCGCTGAATACATAGTACTGATTGTGTTGGGCCTCAAATGGAGTTTCTGCTCGGCTCAATTGGGGTATCAGCAGGTTCAACCAAGCAGGATATACCTTTTTTTCAGTTCTTCTTCCTTCTACAAGAAAATACACATTCATCCTGGCAGGCTCATTTCTCTCCCGGTCTGGAATTCTTCCAATTGCATCAGTTGCATAAACGCATCATGCTTAGATCGACCAAAGTCCCACCGGGAAGGATCATGGGTCTTCACCACGCCAGCCTTCCGGGTAACCAATTTCCAATTGGTAAAAGGAATGGTGTTGATGATGTAGGGATGATGGCTGGTAAGAATATATTGCAATTGGCGAGAAGATACCAGCATATCTGATACCAATTCATCGATGCAATTCACACCCAGACTATTCTCAAATTCATCCATGAGCAGTACGCTCCCATCTGAGATCAGGTATAGATCAGCTAAGTGGAAGAGCGCCCGTAGCATGCCCGCAGAAATATTGGACTGGGAAATCCAATTGGCAACACCTTGTTCTTTGAGTTGGATGGACAGATGTGTCTCGATAAAGGTTTTGGCTTGTTCATCGAAAAAGAAAGGGACTACCTTGATTGCCTCAACATGCGGGAAAATCTCCTGAAACCGTTGCTGGATGTCAAAAAAAACAGGCAACCGATTTTCAAAAGCGAGAAAAAGCTTGGTCCGAATTCCCAAAGGAGCGGCCCGAATAGTCGGAGTATCCTGATAGTTTTTTT
>JBCCCJ010000233.1:0-7285 GCA_039033615.1 Bacteroidota bacterium | reverse complement strand
CATACAAGCGACACAGGCGGAGGGTATCGTAATCCAGGCCAAGGGCCTCATAGGCCGTTTTCAGACGCGGGTCCTCCACCTGCTGAAAGTAGTCGGTGGCTTGTTTGAAGTCCTCGTTCGGCACTTCGGATTCGATCCAGGGGCAGAGATCGATCTCTCCTGCCCGGTGCAACTCCATCAGCATCCGGCGAATGGTTCGGGTCTGCACCATGCGCTTGCGGGCGATGCCTGCTTCATCCAGGCCCGTTTCAAACAAATCCTTGACCGATTGATAGCTGGGCCGGCTCACTTTCCGCAATAAGTGCAAACGCAAGGTTTCCGCTTCTCCGGCTTCTGCTTGTTGGATGGTCAATAAGACCGAAGGCCCAAATTGGTTGCACTTGACATCTCCAAAGCCTGGCACTTCTTTCAAGGCTGGCAGGTTCAGCGGGCGCATCTGAATCAAATGTTCCAGGGTGTGGTCGGTAAAAACCCGAAAGGGAGCCATGCCCATTTTCTGGCTGAACTCTTTTCGGAGTTTTCGCAATCGCTGATGGAGGTCTTGCTCCAGGCGACTCCGATCCAGTTGTTTCCACTTGACGATCAGCTCCTGCGGTGCCTGTAGGAATCCTTTCCCCTGCTCAGACAAGGCCAAGCGACCATAGCGGGTATCGCTGATTTCCAAATGGCCGAGATCGAGCAAATGAGTTACCAAGCCCCGAATCCGATCGGTGGTCCACCCTGGCATTTTCCCAAAAGTGGGCAATTCCAAATGGGCCTCCTGGCGAATGAATGGCGTGCGCCCTTGCAAAATCTGGATGGGATAGTTCACTCCGTATTTTTCTTCCAGGGCTTCGATGGTTTGCAAAATCCAACTGGCTTCGATGGCTACATCAGCTTGACGGGTGGGTTGAGAGGTAGATTTCATGTGTAATAAAGATTAAAGGGTGCTTGACTGCTTAGTTGTCGTTGACAAAAATCAAGGAGTCCAAGCAGCATTCGATGGAAACCCGATCCAGATGGTTGCGCCAATGCCCCTCCCCCTTTTTAGGGAGCACCCCCTACCCCACCTTTAATAAATAGCTAACAGTCAATTATTTACACTTTGGAAACCAAGTGCCATTTTTCCCTTCAACTCCCCTCAAAAAAAATCCCTGTTCTGGCGATTTGCCAGAACAGGGAGTGAGTTTCGGAGTACAAAAAGGGAACGAATCCTCTATTCGTTCAGGTTCCAGTCGTATTCTTTGTAGGAAATCTTGGCCCCAGAAGAGAGCGGCTTAGCAGCGTATTGATTGATGAAAGCAACCACTGAGCCTTGCTTGGTGAAATCTCCTTTGTACCAATCAAAGAGTTGAGAGAGTTGGGCTGAACTTCCGCTCAACACGTTGTATTTGGAATTGTTGAGGAAGGCTTTGGTTTGCTTGGTCAACTGTTGTTCCAGTTTGCCAGCAGTGTAGGCTTCGTTTAACAGCGGAGGACAAGACTCCGAAGCACAATTCACCGCGAAGTGAATTCTGGGTTCTTCAAACTGTTCCCGAATGACTTTGTGCTCAATGTCGTTGAGGCTATAGGTTTTCCCTCCCAGGGTAATGAAAGCGGTATCCCAGGGCTTATTCAGCTTGGTAATACTGGAAATCGGATAATTCTCTACAATCAATTGAACGGTGAAAGCGTTGTATGCATTGATCCAATAGGCGAGCTGCTCTTCTTGGCTCCAGCTAGTCTGAGGCACGTTCTGGGCCAATTGATCCAGATACACTTCCAGTCGCTTGGTGGATTGTTTGAATCCTTTGTAATTGACCGCTCCGCTTTCTGATACATACATCCCAAGCAGCGCATTCCAGATGTCATGGCTGGGAGGTGCGGCTTCAGAAGCAACATTCTCAGAGTAGATATCGTCTCTTGCCTGGAGAGAAACAGAAAAGAGGCCAAAGATGAATAGGCCTAGCATTGCCATTGATTTCTTCATGGTATGTTGATTGAGGTTGGTTTCTAAGTACAAAAGAAACATCTATTTGACGATACAATTGTCTGTTCAGTGACAGGTACTGCGATATAATTCTACAAGTTACTTCCTTCCTACCATCAATTCTTTGACCCAAATGAAAAAAGTTTTTTACGCCTTTTTGTTCATGCTATTCGGGGCTTTCACGCAGCAACTCGTTGCCCAGTGTATGCCAGATAGCTCTTTTACCTCCCCAGGCATTTATCCGGCGACTCTCCCCAATACCTGCGTGGATGCATTCTACGAAACGGTGATTACCATCGTTGTACCGGTAGATACGACCATCACCAACCCATTTCCCATTACTGTCCCCATTGATTCCATCGTACTGGAAGAAGTGATCGGGATGCCTCCGGGCCTTTCTTACAGTTGCGCGCCTCCCTCTTGTGGGTTCCTCGGGGGTTCTACGGCTTGTGCTTCCATTTCTGGTACGCCGACTACCCCAGGCACCTATCCATTGGATTTGAGCATCACCGTTCACGTGAACACGATTCTGGGGCCGATTGCTTTTCCAGATACCCTACCAGCTTATTATACCATCGAAGTATTTCCAGGGGTCGCGGCTACGACCTCCTCTACCCCCGCCAATTGCGCCGCCAATGATGGAACTGCAACGGTCACGGTCACCGCTGGCACCCCTCCCTATACGATCTTGTGGAGTACCGGAGATACCACAGCCACCATCGACAGCCTCGTTGCCAGTTTCTACACGGTGAATGTCATGGATTCCAATGGCTGCGAGTTTTTCGGTTCCGTAACGGTAGGCAGTCTGGGACAAGGGGCGACCATTGACTCGGTATCCACCAACATCGCTTGGGACGGTTGTGGAGATGAGGACCTGGGGCTGATCAGTCCGCTGGTATCTGGTGGGGTTCCGCCTTATTCTTTCCTCTGGAGCAATGGAGACACGACCTTGCAGGCAGATAGCTTATCCAGTGGCAGCTATTCCCTCACCGTGACGGATGACAATGGCTGTAGCACGACGCAAATGTTTGAGATCGAGGCTCCTGATCCGCTCACAGTTGAGCCCACGACCTTCGATTCTGTGAGTTGTGCGGGAGCCGAGGATGGTATGATTGAGGTGGGAGTAGCAGGCGGAGCAGGTCCATATGAGTACCAATGGGATGGCTTGCCAGGAGAAACTTCCAATGCCATTGACAACCTGGGACCGGGTAGCTATACTCTGATCGTCGAAGACGCCAATGGTTGTGTCCTCACCCCTACCTACGAGGTCTTTTCGCCAGACAGCTTGTTGGTGGGGCTCTCCAGCATGGATCAAAGTATCCCTGGTGCCATGGATGGAAGCGCAGTAGCGACCCCTTCTGGTGGTACGCCCCCTTACAGCTATGAGTGGAATACGGGTGGGACCTCAGACACCCTTTCTGAGTTGGAAGCCGGGCTATACACTGTCGTCGTAACAGATGCCAATGGCTGCGAGACCGAGGCCGAAATTGAAATCAGCACCCTCACCAGTGTGGATGCAAGTTGGCTGAGCGACATCAAGATGTTCCCTAACCCGGTTTCCCAGCAACTGACTCTTCAGTTGGAATGGGTAGAAATGGGGGCGTACCAAATTGAAGCCTACTCCCTGCAAGGGCAATTGATCCATCAGGAGGCTGGTACCGCCAGTCTGCGGTCTGAGCATCAATGGGAGGTGCAGGATTGGCCGAGCGGGATGTACCTCCTTCACATCTCCCAAGGGGAAAAGCGGAGCATTCACAAGGTCATGAAGCAATAATCAGGCACCTTCACCTGACATCTGGGGCAGTTCTCTTCGGGGAATTGCCCCATTTCATTTGCGGAATTTCAAGCGCGGAATCAAGGTTCCAACGGCAGCTCCGATCACATAGCCCACCAAGACATCGGTGGGAAAATGTTTATTGGAGCGTACCCGCAAATAGCCCGTAGCGGCAGGAATGAGGGCGGCTCCGGCCCACACCCAGTGGCGAGCTGGAGAATCCGGATACAATTGCTGGAATACGGTGGCGCTGTACCAGCAACCAGCAGCAGACATCGAAGTATGCCCGGAAAAAAAGGAATACCGTGCGTCTGCGCCCATTTGCAATTCCTCGACCGCGGGATCATTCAAATAGGTAAATGGCCGCGGTCGTAAGGTAAGTACCTTGGCCAGGTTGGTGAGGCCGTAGGTGAGAAATAGGACTTCCTGAGTCATCAACAGATGTTCTTTCCAATGGGGTCGCACTTCTCCGAATAGATTCAGTCCAAACGGCAAGGCCAAACTGCCGAGCAGCAAGACATCACTGACTTTTGCTGCTCCTGGCCACCATTGACCGATGATGCCCCGGTCGAAGCGAAGGACTTGGTTGCGATCGAGAGCTCCCAATTCTGCTGGAGTCAAGGGCTCTACCGCCCGGCTCAGCCAAAGACTGCTTCCCAGGGTCAGGCCTATCCCGGTAAGGATGGGGAGATCCTGCTTTGCCTGCCACGGATAAGGAGAACGCTGCGGGCCTTGCGCGAGTGATTGCCCACAAAAGCCGATGACCCATATCCAACAAAAAACTCCTCGCCATAGACGAGGAGCCGATGTGTGTATGTATGGAAAAAAGTATTGCATGTTATTTCGCAGCGGCAAAGGATTCGTATTCGAAAACCTGAACCAATTGAGCCGCATCTTTGCCCAAGGTCTGAACTTCTCGCTTCATGCGAAGCAGCTTTCCCGCCTCATCATAGGTATAGGCAACTTTACCTTTGGGTTGCGCATTGTCCAACCACTCTACCAGTACAGGCTTATCCTGAGGATTGTATTGGTAGCGGTACTCATGAGATTCCTTTCCTTCTTTGCCTTGTTCTTCTACCAAGATCCGGGTAATGTTTCCAGAGTCGTCATACTCGTAAGAAACGGTTTTGGCCCACATATTTTCTTTGCCTACCAAAAACCGCTCTTGAACCACTCTCCTTTCTGGATCATGGTCATATTCGTGGCGGCGAACGGTGTTTAGGCCTTCTTTGAAAATGATCGCTTTGAGGAGACTGTCTTTGCTGTACACGTATTGGCGGGTGTCCAACAGCATCCGCTCATCGTTGCGGAGTAACTCATAGGATTTGACCTGAAATACGTTTTGGTTGCCCGTAAATCGGTAGCCAGAACGATAGGTTTTGTTCCAGGTTTTGTCCGTTACATCCAACCACTTCAGGACTCCGCGATCGGAATAGAGGAAGTCATGAATCTTACTCGTATCATCATACTGAGTTTCGACCATTTGAACCATCCTCCCCTTTTCATCATACTCGTAGGTAGCACCTTTGGCCACTTCATCACGGGTTTCCCCGCCATTGTGGTAGGTTTTCACTTCAATGGACTTGATCTGGTGTTGCAGCAGGAAGGATTGTTCGAATTCGGGCTCATCCCATTGGAACTCGGTCTGAAAGAATTCAGATTGTCCAAAACTGAGGCTCACACAGATGACGGAAAAACAGAGAGTCAAGAACTGCTTCATAGGAATCAGAGGAAGTTAGTGCGGTGGAGCAACTGAAAAAGATTCGTTAGGGAAATCTGGGGAGGCAGTTATGATTGAGGCAAGGTTCAATCCATCGGAAAAAAGTATTCTGTGCCTACATGGGTATGACGAATCATACAAGCAGAAGGTCACCGGCTTCTAAAAAGTCAGAGAAAAATACTTCCATCTTTGGTACGAATACCTTGAAGGTAAGCAATTCTGGCAGCAAATATCAAATCTTACCTATTTTTAATGCGAAAAAGTACACAATCCAAAAAGATTAGACATCTGGGCAAAAATTACTAGCGTTGGTAGAAAGATTTCCAGTATTTATAGCTTTCCGTAATAATGATTGTAATCACTCAACACGGTTTCCAGAAATTTTCGCGGAACTAAGTCCGATTGAATGCCCGTTACAGACTTGATTTTTTCGGAGAGTTTGGCGAGCAATTTGGGGTTATCGCTCTTTAGCGCTACGTCCAAGACTTCCTTGAGAATCGACACATCCCGATCCCGCAGACGGGTAATCTCTGGAAAGACCAATTCATAGGAGTCAGTCGTCTCTACGTAGATGGTATCCATGAAGCTGGTAACCAATTTGAGTTTGATTACTGTGGTCCCTGCTACCAGATCTCCCAGGCGTTGCCCTTTCTTATTGACACCCATGGTGATCAAGCCAACCAAGCCAGGAAATCCCAACAGCAAGATATCCACCATGCGCATCACCCAGCGCAAGAGGTATTGGGAGATGGTGGGGGATGCTCCATCCAGGCGAATGGTTCGGGTTTTTGTCAATTTCTTCCCGAACGTCTGCCCGTCCATCAGGATTTCGCAGATCGCGCTGTAGAAGACGGCTGGCAGCAATACCAATATCCCCAAGGTCTGGGTGGTTTGATTGACCTCTTCCGTCGCAAATACATCATCCCAGAAACCTTCTTCTAATATCAGTAGCCAAAAGACCCAATAGGCGATCAGAATCAGCACATCCACCAATCCTCCTACAATTCGGTCCCCCACGTTTGCGACTGGATATTCCAGTTCAATGTTTTGCGTAGTAGGAATGATGATGGTATTCATTACCAATTTTTTTACTAACTTTCTGTCAAAACAAATATAGCACAATTTCTGAATGAGAGAACCGGCTTTTCTTCGCCAAAACAAGGACAAATGGCAAGAATACGAGCGTAGTTTGTTCCACAATGACTGGAAAGACATCGACCCGGATCGTCTCGCGGATTTGTATGTGCAATTGACGGACGATCTGGCGTATGCCCGGACCTTTTATCCCAAAAGTCAGACGGTCAAATACCTCAATGGGCTCGCTGCACGGACTCATCTGGCCATTTATAAGAACAAAAAAGAGCGTCGCTCCCGGATGTTTACCTTCTGGAGTGTGGAATTGCCGTTGATTTATCGGCGGAATCACAAGCAGATGTTTTACTCGTTTGTGATTTTCACGTTTGCCTTTTTGATCGGAACCCTGGCAGCCATCAAAGAACCTGGCTTCCTGAGAGTGGTCTTGGGAGATGACTATGTAGATATGACCATCGAAAACATCGAGCGGGGAGATCCCATGGGCGTTTACAAGGGTGAGCCTTCCTTTCCGATGTTTGTGCGCATTGCCTTCAACAACATCCGGGTGTCTTTCATCGCCTTTGTGTACGGCATATTCACTGCGGCGGGCACCATGTACATTTTGTTCTTCAATGGACTGATGTTGGGGGCATTTCTTACCTTTTTTCAAACCAGAAATATCTTGTGGGAAGCCTTGCCGGTCATCTACATTCACGGCACCCTTGAATTGACCGCCATTGTGGTCGCGGGAGGAGCAGGCTTTCTGCTG
>JBCCCJ010000232.1:0-7299 GCA_039033615.1 Bacteroidota bacterium | reverse complement strand
CAGGCGACGTCATATTTGGACAACCGCAATCCAAGATGAACTGTGCAAAACAGTTGTGTATAAACCACAGGTTTTGAAAACCTACGAGGTCTGATCGCAATCCTTGTTGTAATAGATTTTCTTCAGAAACCACGCTAGAGAGGTCTGCTAGGGGTTGTATCCAACCCTCTCCAAAAAAACTTTCCTCTCCCGAAATCCAAACTCACTCCCGCCCCCGTAGGTAAGGGGAAATCATTTCGTTCACCATTTAACACCTACACGTTTTGATGTACCTCAACTTCTCGCTCTCGCAGCGGGTAGGGGTGGGCTGGGCGTTGCTCACCCTGCTGCTCCTTTGGCAAACCTCGCTCTTTGGTTCTAGCCACCGCGAAGCACCCCTCATCGCCAACGATCCCCTGGCTGACAACACGGATGTCTATGCCTTCCGCAGCCCTGATGATCCGACCACGGTCACCCTCATCGCCAACTACATTCCGGCGGAGCTTCCTTTCGGAGGCCCCAATTACAACAGTTTTGGGACCGGAATCCGCTACGAAGTCCACGTGGACAATGACGTCAGCACGCCGGGGGATGACCTCATCTACCGCTTCACCTTTGATCAGGTGAATGAAGATCCCACCACTTTTTTTAACATCCGCCTGGGGCTGCAAAACCTCAAGACCACCTACACCCTAGAACGCTCCGTGGATGGAGGCAACAGCTTTACCACCATCCTGACAAATGGCATCGTGCCTCCTCCCAACATCGGCGCGCGTTCGATCGAGAGTGGAGTAGGGCTGGGCGCGGCTGATTACGCCACCCTCATGAATCAGGCAATCGCCACCGCAACCACCGGAGAAAAGATTTTTTGTGGGCCTGTGGATGATCCCTTTTACGTGGATTTGGGCGGCATTTTTGATCTGGGGAATTCGCCTCGTCAGGGTAGCAATACCGTGCGCGACGCCATCGCCCAAACCAATGTGCACAGCATCGCCATTCAGGTGCCGATTTCCACTTTACAAAAAGATGGCAAAGACGTTTCGATGGCCGCAGACATCCTGGACGGTGACTTTGTGATTGGCGTATGGGCCTCGGCCAGCCGCCAGAAGATCCAGACCATCAACACCGATGGTACCCTCCACAATTCTGGTCCTTGGGTGCAGGTATCTCGCCTGGGGATGCCCTTGACCAACGAAGCGGTGATTCCCATCGGCGATAAGGATGACTGGAACCGCCGTACGCCTTACAACGAAAATCCCGATCACTTTGAGTATTTCTACAACCCCGAATTGGGCTTGTACATGGACGACGATTTATTTGGGGGAGCCGTACCGGGCTTTGCGGGTCTTCGCATCCAGCGCAAGTCACTCGGTGCGTTTGACTTCGGCAATGGACAAGATGGTCTCTTTGGTTTGAAAGGTAGTGCGGCAGTAGCAGGTACCGCTTTGGATGATGCCGTATTTGGTACGCTCTTGCTGCCCGACGCTGGCAAGCCTCGCTCCGTAGATTTGTGGCCTGCTTTCCATACGGGCGTGCCCAACTTCCCGCCTTACCAATTGGCGACAGGCAAAAATGGCAATCCCCTCGCAGCGGGCAAGCCTTTCGTGAACAACTTCTTGCCGAATGGAGGCGACATGCTCCGCCTCAACATGGCAACGCCCATCACCGACCGTACCGATCCGGCCTTTAGCGCCCTGGGACTGGTGCAAGCGGCGGTCCTCGGTTTGACTGATCCGACCTTTGCTTCGACGCCCAACCTCGAATTCATCCCCAACATGGATGGTTTCCCCAATGGTCGCCGCCTGGAAGATGACGTTACCCGCATCGAATTGCAAGCAGTTGCTGGCGTGGTCCTGGCTGCGGTTGGCCTCTGGTATGATGACTTTGACGCGGCAGATCCCAATGCGTCTCCGGTCACCAATCAGTTGGTCAACGTCCTGCAATACTCCACCGGAGTAGAGGCCAATGACAAGCCCTTCCAGACTACTTTCCCTTATGTGGCTGAGCCCTGGCGGGGAACGGAAGTAGGCAACTAATCAAGACGGGAGTCGAGAAGCGGGAGACGAGATCGCTGGTAGCAATCGGGGAAGAGAATGCTGAATGAAAAATCCCAAATGAAAAATGAAAAAGGGAATCATTCCGCTCTCTTTGAATCTCCTCTTCGCCCATTTTTCCTACCAAACAATGTACTCATTCCAATGAAACGAATATCTATTTCTCTTTGCCTGGTCGGCCTGATGCTGCTGAGTCTGCTTCAGGTCCGGGCCTCCAGCCACCGGGAAGCGCCATTGATTGCCAATGACCCGCTGGCGGATAATACCGATCTCTATGCCTTCCGCTCGCCGGATGATCCGAACTCGGTGACCATCATCGCCAACTACATTCCTTTGCAGTTGCCCGCTGGTGGACCCAATTACTACCAATTTGGCGAAAACGTCCGCTACGAAATCCACGTGGACAATGATGTAACGACCCCAGGGGACGACATCATCTATCGCTTTACCTTTTCCAAAACCAATGAGGATCCCACGACCTTTTTTAACATCCGTCTGGGTCAACAAAACCTCAAGACCACCTACACCCTGGAGCGGTCGATGGATGGCGGTTCGAGCTTTCACACCATCATCACGGATGGCGTGGTACCTCCGCCAAACATTGGGCCTCGTTCCATCGAGAGTCCAGTAGGCTTGGGGGCAACAGACTACGAAAGCCTGATGACTTCCGCCATCACCACGGCCAATACGGGGGAGAAAATCTTCTGTGGTCCGGTGGACGATCCCTTCTTTGTGGATTTGGGGGGTATTTTTGACTTGGGGGATGCGCCGCGTCAGAATGGAACGCCTCAGGACAATGTCGCTTGCCTCAACGTCAGTGCGATCGCGATTCAGGTGCCGATTGCTACCTTACAAAAGGATGGCAAGAACGTCTCTATGGCAGCCAATATCCTCGATGGAGACTATGTCGTGGGCGTTTGGGCTTCGGCCAGTCGTCCAAAGATGCGGACCCTCGGGAGCGATTCTGACCACTATTCTGGTCCCTGGGTCCAAGTGTCTCGCTTGGGGATGCCCCTGACCAATGAAGCGGTGATTCCCATCGGGGCCAAGGACGAGTGGAACGCTCGCACGCCCTACAACGAGAATCCTGCTCACTTCGAGTATTTCTACAATCCTGAGCTGGCCCTCTACATGGACGACAGCCTCTTTGGCGGTGCCGTACCGGGCTTCTCTCCCCTGCGGATTCAGCGCAATTCTTTGGGCGCATTTGACTTCGGCAATGGACAAGATGGCTTGTTTGGATTAAAGGGCAGTCCTGCCGTAGCGGGCACCGCCTTGGATGACGCGGTCTTTGGCAACTTGCTGTTGCCTGCACCTGGCAAGCCTCGCTCGGTGGATTTGTGGCCTGCCTTCCACACCGGCGTACCGAACCTGGAGCCTTATCAGTTGGCGACAGGTAAAAATGGCAACCCCCTCGCGACGGGGAAACCGTTTGTGAACAACTTCTTGCCCAACGGTGGGGACATGCTTCGCCTCAACATGGCAACGCCAGCCACCGACCGGAATGATCCTGCTTTCAGTTCTCTGGGGCTGATTCAAGCAGCGGTGCTTGGTTTGACCGATACTACCTTTGCTTCCACGGCCAATCTTGAATTCATCCCCAATATGGATGGCTTCCCCAATGGTCGTCGCCTGGAAGATGATGTAACCCGCATCGAATTGCAAGCGGTGAGTGGCGTGGTGTTGGCCGCGATTGGGCTATGGTATGACGATTTTGATGGGACCAATCCGGTTTCTCAGGATCTGATAGATGTCTTGACCTACACCACTGGCGTGGAGGAAAATGACACCACCTTCCGCAGCAGTTTCCCCTACGTGCAAACTCCCTGGTCTGGCGCTGGCAAATGTGGCGGTCAGCCCATTTTCTACCAACAGCCTGCGATTCTCGATCCGACTGCCTTCGTCTGTGATGGCGGGATGGTCAGCACGATCAACGGTCAGACCCAGGACACCGTTTGTCTGAACAGTGATGAACTCTCTTTGATGGTTACCAATACCAGCAGCACTGGAGCGGACTACGCCTATGTCATCACCGACGACATGGATCAGATTCTGGGTGTGTCTATGGATGATAGCCTCTACTTCGGGGGAGCGACACCAGGCAACTGCCGGGTGTATGGCGTTTCCTACACAGGCATGTTGACCGCTACTCCTGCTAGCATGATCAACATGGTTGCTGCGGATGGCTGCTATGAGCTGTCTTGGAACTATGTTACGGTGGTTCGGGGAGACGAAAACGATGCCTTCTGTCAGGAAGCACCTGTTTTGGCGCTGAGCTACAAAAACAGCGAAAACGGCAACAGTGCAGCCTTTAACAAAACCATCAAGCCCCAATTGCGGATTGAGCACATCAGCGGACCGATGGTAGATCTGGCAGACCTGACGGTGCGCTACTGGTTTACCCAAGATCATCCGGGGGCCTTGACTGTCAATTGTCAGGCTTCTGATGCTGGTTGCGCCAATGTCAACGCTCAGTTGTATGCCATGATGCCAGTCGCTACCGGAGCCGATACCTACCTGGAACTCGGTTTCACTGCTGGCATGATCAGCATGGGAGATAAGGTGAATACCCGCATCCGCATCGGACGGGGAGACAACAAAAACTTTGACGAGACGGATGACTTCTCCTCGATTGGAAAAGCTACCAACCACGTCAATAACCCCAACATTGCCCTCTATTGGAACGGGATGTTGATTGCAGGGAATGAGCCGATGGGTGGCATGAGCAATTCTGCTCGTCAGTTGCAAACCGTTGAGCTGCCGAAACTGGAAGGAGACGTCTATCCGAATCCGTTTCAAGATGCCTTCTTCTTTGAATTGGCCGAGCAGCCAGAGGAAGCGGTAGAACTGCGCCTGATCAGCATGCTGGGACAAGAGCATTTCTATCAGGTAACGGATGCGCAATCTGCGAAGATTCAGACCCAGGAATTGCCTGCGGGCCTGTACTTCCTGGAGGTACGTCAAGGAGATAGTCGTCGGGTGTATCCTGTCATGAAGCAATAGCCTGAAAAGGCTTGGTACGAGTGTTTTGTATGTGGATTCAGTCGTTGGGCGAAATGCTCGGCGGCTGAATTGCTGGTTATGGGGGGAGGTCAGAGGTCAGAACGCGTGGCTGTCAGATGTCAGATTTGCCGATGACAAGAAGTAGGACTGGACTCCGTCCGATTCAGGATGCTTCAGACCTAACAGCTTTTGACCGACCCGCGGGCAGGAAAAAGCTGTTAGGTCTTATCATGGAATCAGGATTCCTTGCGTACCTTCGCCGAGGTGTAGCACCTGTTCTATCTACTAGAAAGCAATCTCCTCTATGGCTCAAGCTCGAAAAGCTGCGATTTACTTCATCCTCATTACGGTTCTCATCGACGTGATCGGCTTCGGAATCATCATTCCGGTATTGCCAAAGTTGTTGGAGGGAATGTTGAACGTAGATGTCAACGAAGCCAGTACCTATGGCGGGATTCTGCTGACGGTATTTGCGATCACCCAGTTCATTTTTTCGCCCATCATCGGCAACCTGAGTGATCGCTACGGTCGTCGTCCGGTCTTGCTGATTGCCTTGTTTGGTTTGTCGATTGACTACCTGATCTTGGCGTTTGCGCCTACTTACAGCTGGTTGGTGATTGGACGAATCATCGCTGGGATAGGCGGAGCGAGTTTTACCACGGCTTCGGCCTATATCGCCGACATCAGCACGGAGGAAAATCGCGCCAAAAACTTTGGCCTCATCGGGGCGGCTTTTGGGCTGGGGTTCATCATCGGGCCATTGTTGGGGGGCGTATTCGGAGAAATCGGCGTGCGGGTGCCTTTCTATGTAGCAGCGGGTCTGTCGATGGCGAATTTCCTCTACGGCTATTTCATTCTCCCGGAATCGTTGGACGAAAGCAAGCGACGCGCATTTTCCTGGAAGCGGGCCAATCCGGTGGGTACCCTCCGACAGCTATTCAGCATCAAGGGCATTGGTTTCTTGCTCTTGTCGTACCTGATTTTGGGGCTGGCTTCCCACGCGGTCAACAGCAACTGGACCTATTTCACCATTTTTCAATTTGGCTGGTCAGAACTCATGATTGGCGTTTCCCTGGCCTATGCTGGGGTATTGGTGGCCATTGTACAGGGCGGTTTTGCGCAGAAAACCTATGATTTCTTCGGGGCGGGAAAAAGCATCTACCTTGGCATTGCTCTATACGGAATAGGGATGCTTTGCTTTGCCTTTGCGACTGAGAGCTGGATGATGTTCGTGTTCATGATTCCCTTTGCTGCGGGTGGCATCGCTACGCCCAATTTGCAGTCCTACCTCGCCAGTCAGGTGGAGGATGATCAGCAAGGCGAATTGCAAGGCGGCCTGACTGCCATCCAAAGCCTGACGACCATTTTTGGTCCGCTCATCATGACCGGAATCTTTTTCTACACCACCCAAGACGACACGCCTTTCTTTTTTCCGGGGTCGGCCTTTTTGCTGGCCGCGATTCTGGTGGCGGTGAGCTTTAGCATTGCCTTTGTGGTGTTGCGGAGAAAAGCCTAGAGGACGGAGACTATATGCCTGATGTAGTCGAAAGCGACTGATTAGCCCTCTCTTGCAGAAGGTCTCAGATTACCTCTGTATAGCAGCTTTCCATTGGTCCAAAGTCATAGTGTCTACTTTGCCTGCCTTCATCAATTCCGCGTATTCACTCTCACTCTCCGCGATTTTTTGACGAAACCATGATTCCATTTCTCCGGATAGCAATGCTTGCCCCTGTAGATCCCTATTGGGAGTAGAGAGGTTTTTTTTGGGGAAAGGGAGGTGCTACGTTTTCCCTTGAATACAAGGGCAAAGATTCTCCAGAAAAACACGAGTAAGGTTGGGCGATCCATACTTTGTACCAAAGTATTTGCAATATCCGCCCGCTCTTTTTCTGGCAACGCCTGAATTTGTCGCTTCAAGTCTGTCATCATCATACCTACTTTGACCTGATGAAAGGTACCAAATTCTATTGACTGTCCCCGACATCACACTTGGGTGTACGTCAGATGGTACCAGAACAAGCATATCCCAGTAAATGGCAGTCGCGATGCGCCTGCTTGTTTCTGTAGAGCATCTGTTTCTACCAAGCTACGAATCGCTCTGCGCTTCGTTTTTGTGAGAGTTGATTCGGCCTACTTCGACTGTCGCTCAACACAGGCGCTCAACCCAAGTCCTTGTCATTCGACAATCGCAGCCCGGAGGGATGAGCATCTTGGTAGCCAATCGAAGAGAGAAGTTTGGTAGCAGGCGCGTAGCGACTGCCAT
>JBCCCJ010000231.1:0-7300 GCA_039033615.1 Bacteroidota bacterium | reverse complement strand
GTCATAAAAACGGAACTCATCAATCTTCTCCCAAAATTCGTCGTCATAGGGCGCTACCGTGATGTTTCGATAGTCTTGATAACGAGAGACCGAAAAGTCGAAGAAAGGCAATTGAAACGGCTCTTCGTAATCATAGACCTTGAGATAGGCGCTGGTAAAAGCTTCATACCCCTCCTTGCCTCCAGCCGGATACTCCAACTTATAGGTAAAGTCTACCGAAGACAACCGCACCTCCTCCCCTATTCGCTCATAGGTATGCGAAACATCCATATCTACATTTTTGGCCTTTTGATACCCAATGATCTGAAATGGATGGCGATTGGTGCCCTGAATCGAAAAACGCGTCTTGATGATCTGTTCCCGGGTGAGATCAATCCACAACTTTGTTCGGAACAAGCCCAAGGTATCCTCCCTAGGCTGGCAATCCACCACATAGATTTTGCCCCCTTTCTCCCGGTAGATCTGCTCTATCACCAGTTGATACTTCTTCTGCATCTTCCGCTTATTAAAAGCCAGCGGATTGTCAGGATAAAAGCCGACACTCAAGAACGGATCATGCAGCATAAAAGCACGAGATGATTCTGTTGAAATGAAGAAATGATCGTTAACCGCTTTCATGCCGACCCGTCCTTTCTTCATGGATAAGTTTTTGACCTGATTGCCAACAAACTGCCCATTAAAATAGGATTCGATTATTTCCGTATGCTCTCCTTCGAGGAAAGTCTCCAGGAAGAAATAGGTTTTCGCAGTTCGCTGGGTTTCGCTTCTATTCTTTTTGGCTTTGGTGACCAGATCATACAGAAATTCATTGTCGCCAGGCTTGATCACAACCTCGGGTAAGGTCGTGGGCTTGGGGCTCAATTGAATCCGGAGGGAGGAGCGATTGGCTACCACTACCCATTTGGCATCAAAACCGATGTACGATACTTGAAGGGAATCTCCCTCCTGGGCATACGGCATGACAAAGGCCCCCTGATTGTTGGTCGCGGTCCCTCTGCCAGAAGGAAGATGGATCAGGGTCGCGTAGGCCAGGGGTTCATTTGTTTCTGCATGGGAAACGCTTCCGCGAATGCCAGGTTGTTGGCCAAAAGAAGCGGTGATTCCCCAAATTGTAATCAACAGGAAGATAGAGTAGGTTTTCATAAGACAGGTCTGATCAAGCCTTCTTATGTTACTCAGCAAGGAGTCTTTGGACAACATCATTTTCGCGGGAGGGTTACGCGTTTTCCAGAGATCAGATTGGGTCAAATATCTTCAGTTATTTCACAATAGAACCAATTCTCATCAATCTTGGTTGAACCCACCAATCCGTCCCTGAATTGCTCATAACTTCTGAAGGTGCTCATGGTTGAAGGATTTTCCACAAAAACAAAATATACGTAATCGTAGCGGATAGCATTTGGGGTCATCGTTCGATAGGCGATACATGAACCCTTGTTTTTGCCCAGATAAACCTTCACTTCAGAAATAGAAAAAAGATTGGCTTTTTGGATCACCTCAAGTGGGGCTGAATCACATGCAAGCAGATTGATATTCAGATCACATGCGGGAGACCATATAGAGGCAGAATCAAGGATATCATGATTTAGCTCCTCAACTTTATGGAAGCTCGGTATTTTATCCATGCATGAGAAAAAGCTCAGAGCTAACAGGAGAAATGCTAGTCCGATTTTCACATGTTTCATGGATTCATTGCAGGATTATTCAAAAGGTGGTAGCCCCTAATTGTCTTATTTCAATGGCCCATTTTTCTATATATCATTGAGATGATTTTTCCTCATTCCGCAACACACTCGATCCCAAGGCCACCACGCTCAAGACGATCATGATGACCACCCAATCCTGTCGCCAGTTTCCGCTGGAAAAGGGCAAGAGTTTGAGCAGGGAAAGGAGGAAGGTGAGCAGCCCCAATCCGGTGGCAATCACAATTTCCAGACCCGGCGGGTGTTTGCGCAAGATCCCAGCAATGATCATCGGTCCCAGGAGTCCGGTTCCGGCAAAAGCGGTCAGTGCCAAGATGGCCAATTGATCATTGGAGTTGAGGGAAAATACGTAAGCGATGGCCGCAAAGACCACGATGAAGACCTTGGTGATCAACAGCACCCGTTTTTCATTTTTGTCCTGCAACAAAGAGCGCAACTCAGAACCCAGGGCAAAAATCTGAGAATCACTGGTAGAAATCGCCGCAGCCAATAGACCAATGATGGCGGCAGCAGCGACCAATCCGGCCTGATCGTATAGGAGCGCCTGCCCCAAAAATTCTGGGGTACTGGCCTCGCTGTAGCGCACCGCCCCGTACATCCCAATCGCGATGGTAGGGAGAATGACAATCATCGCAAAGAAACCCAGGGCTACAGCCATCCGGTGAGTCTTCTTGATGTCTTTCATGATGACCAAACGAGTGGTGATCTGAGGCTGCGTTACAGGAATCAAGGTGATGGATAAGAAGGAGGCAATCAGGAAAATTGGCAAGAACAATCCCTTGGGGCCCGGCACCGACAGTAGGGCAGGGTTCATGTTCTCCACTTGCTCGAACATGGCCGAAACGCCTCCGAGTTGACTGACACAACTGACGGCAATGACCCAGACCACGATCAAGAGCAAGACGCCCTGCATCACGTCAGCAAAAATGATGGCTTTGAGGCCCCCGGTTTCGCTGTAGACCAGCATGATGCCTAGGACCACCAACCCCCAACCCCAACCCGGCAGGGCATCAGGAAAGGTTGCTTCCAGAAAAATTCCGATCCCCCGGATCTGAATGGCGACATAAGGCACCAGGAAGATGCAGACTCCGATGAAGTAGACGATGCCCGCCAGGGGATGTTCGTAGCAACTCCGCATCAGACCTCCCATGCCTTGGTAGCCCTTTTGAGCCGCTTTTTTTCGTAGGTGATAGGCAAACCAAACGATGCAGAAGATCAAGCCTCCATCCGAGACAGCCAAGAAGATCCATGAACCGACCCCGTGATTTCGAAAGAAATCGGGCATCCCCTGCAGCGTAAAGGTGCTGAACAAGGTAGCCGCCGTAGTCAGCAGGCCGATGATCAGGCCCAATTTGGCGCCGCCAAGGATGAAGTCTTCGGTGCTGTTGTTGCGCTGTCGCGATCGCCACGCCAGAAATCCCAACGCTCCAGCGTAGAGAATCCCAAAAATCAATAACCAAAATTTCATGATTCTTCCTCCTCATTTACAGGGTGAACCTTGGTCCCAATCCAGGTCAAGGTGACAAACAAACCCGCCACCACAAAGCCCATCCACAGGGTGTAGGGGAGCGGTCCAAGCCGGGGAGTAGAAACGCCAGTCGGGATGACCAGGGGCGTGAAGGTCAACACAGACAGGAGGATGGTTGCCAGGCAGGTAATCAACCACAAACGAGATCGCTTCATAGGGAGAGGTAGTAATCGAAGACATATTGTTCTTGGAAGATAGAGAAAAAAGTGTCTACAGGAGGGCGAGATCCGTCCAGATTGGGGGAAATCGTTTGCGATCTCTCCTGATTGGGAACGGTACAGCCACAAAAAAAACCCTTCCCGTTTGGGAAGAGTTCTGTTGTATGGTCGAAAAGCGAAGCGGCCTATTTCACCGCATCCACCACTGCTTTGAAGGCATCGGGATGGTTCATGGCGAGGTCAGCTAACACTTTGCGGTTGAGTTCTACCCCAGCTTTGTGGGCTTGGCCCATGAAGGCAGAGTAAGACATATCGTACTGACGAACCCCAGCGTTGATCCGGGTAATCCACAGACGGCGGAAGGTACGCTTGCGATTCTTGCGATCACGATAGGCGTACAACCAGCTTTTTTCAATTTGGTTTTTGGCTACGGTCCACACATTCTTTTTGCGACCGAAATATCCTTTGGCGTGCTTCATCATGCGCTTGCGACGGCGACGGGAAGCTACGGCGTTTACTGAACGAGGCATTTTTTTGAGAAGTTAAAAAGGTCCAACAATGGGTAAATAGGTCAGTTTTGACCGCGCAGCATGTCCTTGACACGTTGCTCGTCTGACTTGTCAACCACCGTGAGGTGCCGCAATTTCAGCTTACGCTTTTTGGACTTCTTGGTGAGAATGTGATTTTTGAAGGCGTGCTTCCGCTTCAACTTTCCAGAGGCGGTTTTCTTAAAACGCTTAGCGGCCCCTGAATTCGTTTTCATCTTTGGCATGAGAGATATCAAATTTGATTCAGAGGGCGAAGGTAGGGAAAAAATAGCAAGAAACGAGGAAGCTTATACTTTTTTAGTACTTTCAAAGAAACCATCCACTGATGTCGCTTGTACAAATCTATCTTCGTTGGATAAAAAATATGCCTATTGAATCACGCCTGTGGCTGATTTCGCGTATTTCCGATTCCATTCGGGAAGAACCGACCGATAAAGAAAATGCCTTTTTCGACCTCTTTGGGAAAATGGAGGCAGAACAGTCTGCGGATGATATGATCCAATCTCTCAGGTCAAGTAGAACTTTTCGAGATCGAAATAGGGATATTTTATGAAGTATTTGCTTGATACTGATATTTGCATCTACTATCTCAAAGGCCTTCATAACATAGATCAACGCATCAAATCTGCGGGGCTATCTACCTGTTGCATCTCTGAAATAACGGTTGCTGAACTGAAATTTGGAGCAGCGAATAGCGCCCAAAGAGACAAAAATGTACAGGTAATCCAAGCGTTTATCGACCTAATCCAAGTGATCCCTATCTATGATTGCTTAGATTTTTATGCCGACGAAAAAAGTCGATTAAGAAAAAATGGGACTCCGCTAGATGAGTTTGATTTAATCATCGGATCATGCGCAGTCTATTATGAGATGATCCTGGTTACCAATAATGAGAAGCATTTCTCTCGCATCAATGGAATCAGGATAGAGAATTGGACCCAACAAACCATAGATCCCAATGAGAAGTAAGAGGCTATTCAGGTTTTTCCTTCCGATCAATTAGAATCTAGTGGTCTGTCAAGCCACTAGGATATGCTGGCGAAACCGGATCTTTTGTGAACCTATCGGCGTCAACTTTTCTCTAGCCAAACCAGAATTTCCAACTCGCTTATTCCTTGGGTAATTCTCTAGCTAGTCGAAGATCCTGAATAGCGCGAAACCACAGAACCTTGCGTTTGGATTCGCAATCCCAAACAGCCCCTTCCTCGCCTCTCATGTTTCCTCTCATCCACTCATGTGGAACGATTGTGTATATTCGGGTACTATCTACTCACCTTTCCTCCCAATGACTACCCTACTCATTATCCTCTCCATTGGTCTGGCAATCTATCTTCTTCTCAGGTGGAATGTCCACCAGATCAAGCGACTCCCCAGGCCCTATTCTTTTGAAGAACTTTCCCAAGATCCTTTGGGGACGGAAGTCATGATTGAAGGGCATGATGGCAATCTGATCAGGGCCATTTCGGCAGGGGAAGGGCCGACCATCGTATTGGCACATGGCTATGGCGTATCTCTGAAGGAATGGAATCTGATCGCCAATCAATTGGTCCAGGAAGGCTACCGGATCATTGCCTTTGATCAGCGGGGGCATAGTGGCTCAACAACCGGTTCGGAAGGGATTGGCAGTCAACAAATGGCGGCGGCTTACAAAAGTGTGCTGGAGCATTTCGATGTCAGAGATGGCATCTTGATAGGGCATTCCATGGGCGGCTTTCTTTCCTATGTCTTCATGCTAACCTATCCCGAAGTGGTGGAACAGCGATTGGATGGTGCCCTGATCATGGCCAGTTTTGCCGGGGATGTGTATCGGGACAACGTGCAAAACAAGGTGCAACTCCCCCTGATCAAGTATGGCATCATGACTGCGGTTGCCAAGACCCAAGTGTTGGGCTATCCCTTCGGACGCTCCCTTCTCGGCTCCCAACCGGATGCTGCAATGATTCGGGTCTTCTTAGATGTATTCAAAACCCAGGACCATCGGGCGCTTCTCCCCATTCTATCCGCTTTTGGGGACGAAAATTATTACAGCAGACTGGGAGAAATTTCTATTCCCTGCACCATCATTGTGGGAGAGAATGACCACACCACGCCTCCTTTCCACACCGACGAAATGCATGAGCACCTCCGACAGTCCAAAGTGGTGCGCCTTCCTGAAGCAGGTCATTTGCTCAATTGGGAAGCTCCGGATGCCTTGATGCAGGAAATTCGCCTACTAGCGAGCAAACAACCCGTAGGATAACCCACAGAGGCCTCTATTCCTGAACTGGCAAACCGTCCTTTTTCCACGCCAAAAATCCCCCATCCAGCTCATAAATCTGCTGAAAGCCGGCTGCTTTCATGGCGTTGACCGCTTTGTTGCTCCGTTTTCCGCTTTTGCAATACACATAGATAGGCGCCTGAGGGTCCAACTCGGTCAACCCGACAGAAAAACGGGAGGGATCTAATACGTTGAGATTGGCAGAACCGGGAATGGTACCTGCTCCAAACTCCTCTGGGGTGCGAACGTCAAGCAATTGCCCGGCAGATAATCCTTCGATTTGCGCTTGAAAATCAGCTGAATTCAGGAGTTGATAAGTTGCGTCATCGCTGGTCTGAGCCTGAGAAGTCTCGGTGCTTCCACAACTCCACAAGAGCAATAGGGAGAGCAAAAGGGGAAAAAGGGAGGAGGGCTTCATCTTTTTTTTGCAAACATACGCAAGCTCGCTCAATTGACCATGTGAGGGAGATCACACAGCGAGAGAATCATCCCGAGCGTTCATTTCGGGTTTCAACATTCCCCTTGGATAGGACAAAGGGAATAGAGTAGCCACGAACTCGTGCTGAGCTAGTTCGTGGCTAACCATCGAACTTTCACAAATATCTAAAAATCAGCCCCCTACAAAAATTGTCATCTCGACGATAGGAGAGATATTATGTTGATTGAGAAAACATGAGATCTTTCGCAGGCTCAAGATGACATCCTAGGATGGGGAATCCTTTCTTCTGCAAGCGCATGCCCAGCAGCATGCTATCCAGAATCTCGAAAAATGAATCAGGTAGCCACGAATTTGTGGTGAGCTTGCCGAACCATCTACATGAGCGCAAAAGGAGGAGTTGTGATTCCCAATTCGTGCCATTCGCCAAGGAAAGAAAGAACCTCATGGCGCAGCGCATTTCCACGAATACAGGCTAGCGAAAAGGCAATTCGTACATTCGTGGCAAACAAATCGAATTTCCCTAAGCGCCTAAAAATCAGACTTCTACAAAAATTTATCCTACATAGCAGGTACAATCAACAGCCTGGGAGCCCATTGTATCTTACTCCCTCAAATCGAATGCGGTCGAGGCGGATACGTCAACGAAATGTGTAGGTGATCTGCGGTC
>JBCCCJ010000230.1:0-7302 GCA_039033615.1 Bacteroidota bacterium | reverse complement strand
CCGCCAAGAAAGTAAGCAAAGAAGCGTCGAAGCCCCATGCAACGCCTCATGCCGCCCCAGCACCTCGGGCTTCGTGGCCAACCCGCCCTTGTGGTGAATGCTTACGCCATTAAGAATTGATTGGATAATTGGAGCCTTAACATTCCTAATGTTCCACTACTTTCGTAGTTGAACCATAATTTTGACGAAGAATTGCGAGTGGCACATTCCGAATCTCGGGGCTATTTTGATAGAAAAGTGCGCAGGTTAGTTTCTCAAAGCGGGGAAATTCCGAGAGAATTAGCGTCCCAAGTATAGTCTTCGCTGCAAACCGCAGGGGCAGCCCGTTAGGGATGTCCATCTCGGTAGAGATAGGTGCCCAATAGTGATTCATGCAGGCGCGGAGCGACTGCCACCTACTACCACTTGCCCTTCCTCATGATTCCTACTGTAGAAATCGCTAGCGCCGCAATCAGGGTCGAGCAGTAATTTGACTGAGTGCATTTTCTGCGTAGAAAAAAGAATATGCGTCGATTAGGACCATTATTCGACGCACATTTTGCGGAGAATAAGTTCAGTGCAGAGAAAAATTGACTTTTTCTACGCATATTTTGCGTAAATTGGCTATCATCAAGGAGGTATTTCAATGGGCCGATTCATATACGAGCAAGCTGGTTGGCCGCAGTTCTTTTGGAACAGCGAGCAATTGCTGGTATCACTCGCAGAAGTAAGACATCAGCAAGGGCTCATCCTTGGGAAAATGATGGCAGTAGGTTTTGATTTACAAGCGGAAGCCAACCTGGAAGTATTGACCAAGGAAGTACTTACTTCCAGTGAAATCGAAGGGGAAATCCTTCCCACAGATCAGGTCCGTTCCTCTATTGCAAGAAGATTAGGGATGGAGGTAGCAGGTATGGTTCCTTCCAATCGAGCAGTAGATGGGGTAGTGGATATGATGGTAGATGCCGTCAACAAGGCTCATGAAGCATTAACAGAAGAACGCTTATTTGCATGGCATGCCTCTTTATTTCCTGGAGGGCGGAGCGGCATGTATCAAATTCTGGCAGGTCAATGGCGAGCTGACTCAACAGGTCCGATGCAAGTGGTTTCCGGTCCTTATGGACGAGAGCGGGTTCACTTCCAAGCTCCTCCCGCCAGTCAGATTCCAGCTGAAATGACGGCTTTCCTGTTGTGGTTCAATCAAGACAAGAGTTTGGATCCCATCATCAAGGCGGGCGTTGCTCACCTCTGGTTTTTGACGATCCATCCTTTCGAAGACGGTAATGGTAGGATAGGTAGGGCCATTTCTGATTTGCTATTAGCAAGAGCGGATGGGGTTTCACAACGGTATTACAGTTTATCTGCTCAAATTCAAGCCGAGAGAAATGCTTATTACGAGATCTTAGAAGACAGTCAGAAAGGAACGCTGGATATCACGGATTGGTTGGTGTGGTTCCTGGCTGCGGTGCATCAGGCATTGACGCATTCTCACGAATTATTGGATCAAGTCCTGCAGAAGCACACCTTTCTCCAGAAAATTTCTAATATCCCTTTGACGCCTCGCCAGCAGTCGATGCTGCACCGGTTGCTGGGAGACTTCAAAGGAAAATTAACGACCGCTAAATGGGCCAAGATGGCTAAGTGCTCACATGATACCGCTCTGAGGGACATTCAGGATTTGATCCACAAACACATTCTGAAGCCTACGGGAGAGAAAGGTCGCAGCACAGCTTATGAACTTGACCAATAGGTATCAGAGAACCGAACCTACTTCATCTGGAATTGGGCCATAGTAGCGGCACTTCCTCCTAGACGTTGTGCCTGCTCTGTGGGCACAGAACCGCCGACATAGATGTTCTTGACGCCTTTTTCGTACTGGACTTCTCCTTCCTCGTCATACAGCACAAACTGATCCCCGCTAAGTTCAAACTCCACGACCCGCTTTTCTCCGGCTTTGAGACGAATGCGCCGATAAGCTTTCAAATCATACTGTGGGGCATCGTAGCGAGAGTTGGGATAAGAAGCGTACACTTGCACCACCTCTTCGGCTTCTTGTTCTCCCGTATTGCTCACCTCCACGGTCGCGATCAACTTGCCTTCTGAAGTGATTTCGCTGGCAGAAAGACTCAATTGATCGTACGAAAAGCTGCTGTAGCTCAAGCCAAACCCAAAGGGAAAGGCAGGGTCTTCTTCCATGAACCGATAGGTACGGCCCTGCATGGAATAGTCTTCATAGGGAGGCAATTGTTCCAGATTTTTGGGGAAGGTCAAGGGCAATTTCCCTGAAGGAGAGGCATTCCCAAAGATCAGATCGGCAATCGCTTCTCCGCCTGCTTCCCCCGGATACCACACGAAAAGCACCGCATTGACCAGATCCAGGATTTCTTCATCCAAAGCAATCGGACTGCCTCCCGTCAAAACTAAAATGATGGGCGTATCGCCTTGATCCCGCAATTTTTTGAGAAACTTCCGCTGAGGTTCTGGTAAGCAAATGTCCGTCCGGTCGCCTTTGGAGGGCGAGGAGAGAGATTCGCCTTCTTCTCCTTCGAGCATGCCGTCGATCCCCAATACGGCAATGACCGCTTCTTTGGCCATCGCATTGCCAGTGGTCCAGTCGATGGGATTGATGTTGTCCTGATAGGCCAATTGGCCGCGCTGATATTCCAGGGAAGTACCGGGGTGAATGCGACTCGCTACGCCTTCGTGGATGGTCGTCAGGCGCGGGCTGGAGCCAAAGTAGTTCCCAATCAATACATCGGTTGAGTTCGCAAATGGACCCACCAAGGCCAATTCTTTCAAATTGGGAGAAAGAGGCAAGGTGCCGTCATTCTTCAACAAGACCGCAGAGCGAAGGGCCACTTCATAGGCAAGGCGATGGTGTTCATCGGAGTTGATGACTTCTGTAGAAATGGCATCGAAGGGATTGCTTCCCGGCGGGTCCAGAAAGCCCAATTTGAAGCGAGTAGTCAGCAGCGGACGCAGCGCCTCATCCAAATCGCCTTCGGATATCAGGCCTTCTTTCAGAGCCGAAGGCAAATGCTCGGCATATACGCTGCCGCAGTTGACGTTGACGCCGCTTTTCAGGGCCAGGGCCGCTGCCTCGGGTCCAGTTTCGGTGGTGCCGTGGGTGGTGTGGATGTCCATCAGCGCCCAGCAATCGGAGACGATGTGGCCGGAGAATCCCCAACGCTTCCGCAAAATGTCTTGCAACAAATACGGGCTTCCACAGCATGGTTCGCCATAGGTTCGGTTGTAGGCACACATCACCGCCTCCACATTGGCGTCTTGCACCAGCATGCGGAAAGCCGGGAGATAGGTTTCTTCAAAATCTTTTCTCGGTGGCACGGCATCAAACACGTGCCGATCAGCCTCTGGTCCAGAGTGTACCACGTAATGCTTGGCGCAGGCCGCCGCTTTGAGATAGGTTGGATGATCGCCCTGCAAGCCCCGGACAATCGCGCTTCCCATGGTCCCGGCCAGAAAGGGGTCTTCCCCGTAGGTCTCTTGGCCCCGACCCCAGCGAGGATCGCGAAAGAGGTTGACGTTGGGGGTCCAAAAACTCAAGGCTGCGTACCGACTGCGGTTGCCAATCTGGAGAGCCGCATTGTATTTGGCGCGGGCCTCATCCGAGATGGCAGTGGCCACTCGATGAGCCAAATCAGGATCAAAGGTAGCGGCCAAGCCTATGGCCTGCGGAAAAACCGTCGCCCGACCATTGCGGCCCATGCCGTGCAGGGCTTCGTTCCACCAGTTGTAGGCCGGAATCTCCAAACGAGGAACTGCCTGGTTGTCATAGCGCAGCAAACCAATTTTCTCCTCCGCCGTGAGGAGGCCCAATAGATTTTCTACTCGCTGATCCAGGGGTTGAGCGGGATCTCGAAAGGATTCCGTTTGAGCAAAGATTCCCCACCACGAACTTAGTAAGCCGAGAAGCAAAAACAATGATTTCATGTGAATAGTCTAACACAGCGAGAAAAAGCAGAGGTAGTAGATCCAGCACCTCCGATAGAGGGGTAGGTAAGTTGTGACTAGCTCATGAAAATTAGGCAATCTTGGGATAGGAAGGAAGAGAGGGAGGCATTTTCTTGCCTCTCTCTCTTGCGACAATTTTTCATAAAAAACTGAATTTCAATTATTTGCGAAATTTTAATTGTTTGCCACGAATGTACGAATTGCCTTCTCACTAGTCCTTATTCGTGGAAATTCGCTGCGCAATGAGACTGGTTTCTTCCCTTGGCGAATGGCACAAATGGAGCACTGAAGGAACCTTTTGTACCAATTCAGATGGTTCGATAAGCTCACCACAAGTTCGTGACTCCTTTCTACTTGCCATAGCCAAGGGGAATATTGAAACCCGAAATGAAGGCTCTTGATGACTCGAATCCAAAATGGCCATGTTGGCCTACGGTCAAGCCGTCGGAATCGGCCACTGATCTGCATAGCCTCTTCTCCAACGCTGGGTTTTGAGTTCCCGATCATTGGCAAGGCAAGCGTCTAGTGCCGCTCGAATGCCTGCCTGATCCATGTCCTGTCCAATGAAGACCAGCTCGTTTTTCCGGTCGCCAAAGGTGCGATCCCAGCCGGATTCGATCACTTCCTGATTGTGGACAAAACTCGCATAGCGAAGGCGATCTCCAAAGGGCATGCTGTCCCACCAGACGCCAGCCGGGTCAGCCCGGAGCGATCCCCCCGCCTGACTCCATACGAGTGCCTGCTTGGGGCGGGAGGCCAACCAAAACAGCCCCTTACTCCGAATCACCGTGGAAGGAAAAGAATGCTCCAAATAGGCCCAGAAGCGCTGTGGGTCGAAGGGTTTGTTGCTGCGATAGACGAAGGAGCCAATGCCATACTCCTCCGTTTCGGGAGTGTGTGCTCCCTTGTTCAACTCTTCAATCCAGCCTGCACTTTGCTCGGCTTCCTCAAAATTGAATCTTCCGGTATTCAGGATTTCTGTAGGTGCCACCTTGCTGAATTTCGATTCGATGATCTTCGCACCAGGATTGAGCTTATTGATGACCCCATGCAATACCATCAGATCCTCAGAACTTACCAAGTCCGTCTTATTCAGAATGATTACGTTGGCAAATTCAACCTGGTCAGTTAGCAGGTTGACAATGGTCCGGTAGTCGCCTTCCATATCGGTCAACTCGCGATCCTGGAGGGTTTCCGGGCTGCCGAAATCTTTGAAAAAGTTGAAGGCATCTACCACCGTTACCATACAGTCAATGTAGCTGAAGCGGGAGAGATCGATCCCATTGCTTTCATCTACAAAGCTGAAGGTCTGTGCCACGGGTACCGGTTCGCTGATCCCTGTACTCTCGATCAACAAATAATCAAAGCGATCTTCCTTGGCGAGTCGCTCTACTTCTATCATCAAATCTTCCCGCAAAGTGCAGCAGATGCAGCCATTGCTCATCTCCACCAGTTTTTCTTCGGTCCGGGAAAGGGTTTGTTCGCTTTTTACCAATTCCGCATCTACGTTCACTTCGCTCATATCATTCACAATCACGGCGACCTTGAGGCCTTCTTTGTTGTGCAGGACGTGATTGAGCAGGGTGGTTTTGCCGGCTCCTAAAAAGCCAGAGAGAACGGTAACAGGGAGTTTTTTCATGGATCGTATACTTTCTTGGTACGTTGTTATTGAGAAAGGGAGTCCGTTGGCGCGGGCGACTGTTCCCACTGCTTGGCGAGCTGGAGCATCTGAGCGACTTCCTCTTTCAGTGCCTGCTGGAGTTGTTTCATCTCTGCTGGCGGCAAATCGTTGAGGGTATTGTCGTGGTGGTGATGCTCATGATCGTGGTCATGGTCGTGGTCGTGCTCAAATCCAGGCACTTCTACGAGGCCACTTTCCCACTGGCTGTGGGCTTCACGGAGGCTGTCCCATCTTGCCCCGGAGGAGGCGGATAAGTAGCCTTCGAGGCTATCGCTGATCGCGAGAGCTTCCAGGTGCAATTGATTAGCGGCTTCTAGCGCCGGATCTTTGGGGTCGGGTCCGCAGGCGATGAGCAGAGGAATCAGCCCTAGGAGAAACATCATTCGGGTCATGGACAGTGTCATAAGTGGTCAAAACAGGAGTTGGCAAAATCAGATCTTTCGTTGGCTTCGCTTGAGATCGAGTAGGAGGGGCTTGAATGGGTAGGAGGTATCTCCCAAATGGCAACGCTTTTTGCTTCGGCTGATTGTGAATGCATCTCCCAGTGTGAGGACAAGGGATGATCAACCAGCTTAGCAGAATAGAAAGAAACCAATATTTGAGCGAATACATCATGAGTTAGGTGGGAGAAAACAACTGCAAGATACGCAAAAATAAAAAATGCAACTATGTTGCAAAAGGAAGGGGTGTACGTCACATGCCACATATTTGCGGGTGATGTTGGCATAAATGGCAGTCGCTACGCGCCTGCTACCAAGATGCGCATCCCTCCGGGCTGCGATTGTCGAATGACAAGGACTTGTGGGGAGCGCCTGTGCTGAGCGACAGCCGAACCAACTCTCAAAAAAACGAAGCGCAGAGCGATTCGCAGCTTGGTAGAAACAGATGCTCTACAGAAGCAAGCAGGCGCATCGCGACTGCCATTTACTGGGATATGCTTGTTCTGGTAACATCTGAAGTACACCCAAAGGAAGAAGTCTCCCCCTAAAATTGTTTTACCAGGGTGATCTTGGTAATCAACTGCTGTTCCATCAACGGCTCGTCCAGTCCATTCACCTGCCGATCATTGAAGACGATGTAAACGAAAGACAGCGGTTGATATTCCCAACTCCCCCGAATGTTCCAGCGCCCTTGCTGATCAAAGCTGTTGTATTGATAAAAAGCGGATACCTGAATACGGGGATTGAGCGCAACCCGCCCCCCGACGGTAACCAAATGCGTTTCCAAATCCTCATTGAGGAGGCCGAGTTGTCGGATGTCGTTGTATTCGTAGTCCAGGGTAAGGGCTGCCTGAACGAAAGGCGCATATCGCAGCCCGGCTTGCAGGGTAGTTCGACTTCCCTGGTAAAACCGCCCCCAATTGACACTGCCAGAGCCAGACAATTGAGCCGATTGATCGGTGTTGAAATTGACTTGCTGGCGGGTATAAAAATAGCTCCCTTGCTCAATCGGAATCCCCAAAGGAGCGAAGGAGAAATTGATGTTCTGCCAGGTAGGATAAATGGCGTATTGCAAAAAACTTCCGTTGGTGAAGATCAGGTAGATCGGGAAGATATAGAAATTGGCCTGTTGAAAGTTGGCAGGATTGGAAAAGTCATGGTTGTAGTTGAGGAAGAAGCCAGGGTCCATCCTTCGAATCCAGGGGAGGTTTTTCGGTCGCCAGATGTAAT
>JBCCCJ010000229.1:0-7314 GCA_039033615.1 Bacteroidota bacterium | reverse complement strand
GGGTTTCAACATTCCCCTTGAATATGACAAGCTAGAAAGGAGCCATGAATTTGCGAATTGCCTTCTCATCAGTCCATATTCGTGGAAATTTGCTACGCAATGAGGTTGGTTTTTTTTCTGGGCGAATGGCACAAATTCCCCATCTCGCAGCCCTTTTTTCGGGTCAATTCGTGGCTACTCTATTCATGTTTCGAGGCAAGGCTCAATAGGTTTCCCTTTGTCCCATCCAAGGGGCATGTCAGGGCAACGCCCGAAATCAAGGCTCTGGATGATAATCTTGCGATTGGCTTTCTCCTGCACCCTTTCCGCCGACCATCCCGATTCTTCCTCAAAATTGATTTGCCAGCCTGAAGCATTTGGGTTACCTTTCTTCGACACATAGTTATTCATCCAGTATCTCCTCTTCATGAAATCTCCTGCCCTTTTCCTGCTGCTACAACTTACCTGGTTGTTTCCTGTCCTGGCTCAGCCTACTTTCAGTGAGGACATTGCGCCCATCATTTTCAATCAGTGCACCCAATGTCATCGGCCAGGAGAAATCGGCCCCATGCCTTTCACCAATTATGAGGAGGTCAAGGCCTTCGCTACGACCATCAAATTTTCCACTGCCATTCGCTATATGCCGCCCTGGAAGGCAGATCCTGATTATCGCTCCTTCCTAGATCAGCGCATCCTCAGTCAACAGGAAATTCAATTGATCGCCGATTGGGTAGATGCAGGTGCTCCCGAAGGAGATCCGACCCTCACCCCTCCTCTACCGAACTTCCCCGATGGGTCGTCGCTCGGTACGCCTGACGCAGTGATCTCTATGGCCGAGGCTTTTCCCCACCAAGGCAACAACCAAGACCAATATCAGGTCTTTGTTCTACCAACTGACTTTCCAGAAGACAAGGATCTGGCGGCCATCGAATTTCGGCCTCAAAACCGGAAAATTGCGCACCATGCCCTCTTGGCGTTGGACACCACCGACTTTGCCAGCGACGTACTGGACACTCAGGATCCACGCTATGGCTATGAAAGCTTCGGCGGCTTCGGCATGGAAGCGGTGGATTTGAACTTTGCGGGTTGGGTGCCTGGGGTTACGCCTCGCTATTTTCCGACCGGGATTGGCAAAAAACTCTTCAAAGGCTCCGACATCCTGCTTCAGGTCCACTATGGGCCAAGCGCCATCAACCAGACAGACTCCTCCTCCGTCAATCTCTTTTTTGCAGATGAGCCCGTCAATCGTTTTGTCAATACCGTGCTGATCACCCCCAGCGAACTCACCAACGGACCCTTCATCCTCCCTCCCGATCAGGTAACGACCTTCCACGCGGAAATAGAGGTTCCCATTCCGGCCAGTTTGATCAATATCACGCCCCACATGCACCTGCTGGGGAAAAGCTGGGAAATCTATGCGGTTGAACCCAGCGGAGATACCATTCCGCTGATCAAAATTGATGATTGGGACTTCAACTGGCAGGGCATCTTCAGCTACCCCAACTTGGTCAAGATTCCCATGGGGTCCAAGGTTCATTTTTACGGCACCTATGACAACACCAGCGCCAATCCCTACAACCCCAACGACCCTCCGGCTTGGATGACTTGGGGAGAAGGAACCGAAGACGAAATGTTCGTGGTCTTCCTCAACTTTGTGTTATACAACGAAGGAGATGAAAACATTCCCCTATCCAATGATTGGGAGACTGACCTGACCGGGAGATCCTTTGCGCGTCTCTATCCCATTTATCCGAATCCTGCTGAAGAGGATCTGATCATCGGATTCCAACTGACCCGGCCTGCTCCGGTGAATCTCCAAGTGCTGGATTTGCAAGGAAAACAGGTACAAGTATTACTGAAAAATGAAGCGTATCCTCCGGGGCGATTTCAGCTAGATGCCAATTTGCTCGACCTTCCTGCGGGCACCTATTTGGTAGAGCTGGAAGCCAATGGAATCAGCGATAGCCAGAAGTTGGTGGTGCGGTAAAAGCAGTGGCGCTCCCTTTTTGCATGTATCGTACATTCAAGCGTATGCTTGGGAGGCGGGCAAACTTTCCCGATGTTGATCGGGACAAGCGGGCAGGGGGCCGGATATGTGGGCTGCCTAGAATTTTGACGGTTTGTTGCCGTCAAAAAAGGTGGGTCTGCGGCAGGCGAAGAACTGGTCAACGCTACTTGACCCTAAGGTCAAATCTTCCTTACCTCTCTCCCCATCAACCACAGACTCAGCCCCAAGGCTGGAATCTGACTCAGCGGATAGGCCAGAAAAATCCAATCAGAACTGCCCAGATGGTTGCCCAACCAAGCCAGGGGCAAATAACTCACCAGCAAATGCGTGATGACCACCGCGGTTGCTTTGAGCGGTTGATGGAGCGCATTGAGGGTACTGGTAGCAATCAGCAGGCAGCCATTGAGGGCGTATCCCCAAGGAACCAGCCAGAAATATCGCTGCATCTGATCCAATACGGCTTTCGAGTCCGTGAACCAGCTTCCAAAAGTCCTTCCCCGTATCCCCATCACCAGCGTTAGGGTCAGGCCATAGCCCACTGCAAGGAACATGCCCAAGCGGAGGCCCTTGCGCAAACGAGAGCCCTGATTTGCCCCGGCGTTTTGTCCCACAAAAGGCGCGAGGACCGAAGAAAGCGCCACCATAAACATCAGCAGGAGGATATCTGCCCGAAAACTCAAGCCGTAAGCAGCCACAATGGCATCTCCATAGCCTGCCAGCAATCCCGTCACGATGGCCGTACTCAGTGGCAACAGCACCCTGGTGAAAGCAGAAGGCAAGGTGATGGCCAAAATAGCGGATAGACCCCTTCCATTTGGTTGGAGAAAAGCCGAGACCCAAGACCGCCACGGGAGCCAATGCTCCAATCGAATCAAGCCAAGTACATTCCCGATTCCCAAGGAAATCACTGTCGCTAGCGCCGCACCGGATAAGCCCATCTCAGGCGCTGGCCCCCAGCCAAACATCAGGACTGGGTCCAGGCCCAAATTCACCAGCATGATCACCAACATGATGATGCCTGGCCAGATCGAATCCCCAAAAGATCGAATGATGCTGATCAGGCCCACCAGCCCGCCGATGAGACACATGCCCACGTAAATCCACGTCATATAGGGTCGCAAGAGTTCCGCCACTTCCCCCGTCGCTCCCATCGCCCCAAACCAAACTGAATGCCCTAGCCAACCCGTCATCCCCAACAGAGTCCCAAGTATGCCCCCACTCCACAGACTAGTTGCACTGACCTGGGCAATTTCTCCAGATTTCTGTTCTCCAATGTGGCGAGCAAGAACGGCGGTAATCCCCGTTCCCAGACTCAGCAAGGCATTCATCCCTACCAAAAAAATCGGCGTCGTAAACCCAATCGCCACCAGCGCCTCCGTCCCCAGCTGCCCCACAAACCAAGCGTCCACCAGCGAAAGCGCCGTCAAACTGGCCATGCCCACAAACAGCACCAAACTTTGGCGCAGCAAATAGGGCAAAATCGGACCAGTTACGACCGCATCAGAAGTTCGAGCCATGCCGCAAAGGTAGGGAAGTTGGGGAGAGGAGGAAATGGAGGTGGGCGATCCCCCTGAGTTGCGGCATCGCAACTCAGGCGTCAGGCTCTTTCAGGGTCCGCTCTCGCTCCCGTCCTCCGCTCCGCTGCGGACTCTCCCTTCGGTCGACCTTCCAGATCCTTATCGCCCGCCAATGGCGGAAGGACTGCTGAAAGGTATTTTTACATTTGCTCTTTGGTTCCTTCGGCGCTGCCCAAGGACAAGTTTTCGGGTTTAGATTTCTCTCCACTTCGCATCCCTAGATGCCGAGCCCAAAAGAGAACAAATAGGCCGTGCGTACTATATGCCTGCAACTGCTTGCCAAAGGCAAATTTCCCTTCTTCTTTTCACCGAAAAGCGGGTCGTTTTCCTTTGTGAGGGAAAACGGTGCGGCGCGGAAAGGGTTCAGCATTCCCCAATCGCAAGATTGGAGATATATCTCTTCCAGAGCGTCGAGCGCAGGAGCTACTCAGCTGATTGGCGCAGCAAGATGTCCCCAAGAGATTCCTCAGCAGGCCCGGAATGACATTCGGGTGAATGGAATCATCTCCTCGGCCTAGAAGACCGAGGTACCTTGCCGGCGGCAAGTCTGACCTCTGTCAGCTCAAGCGTTCTGTCCTCTGACTTCTCTTCCTTTTCCCTATCTTCGCGCCATGAAATTGCTGACTCCCAAGCATTGGCAGGCATACGAGCTGATTGACAGCGGTTCTGGTGAGAAACTGGAGCGATTTGGCAAGTATGTGCTGCGGCGGCCAGAGCCTCAGGCAGTGTGGCGACCCGCCTTGGCAGAGAGCGAATGGAGCCGCATGACTCAGGCTCGCTTCGTTCAGGAAGGCAGTCACTCAGGTCGTTGGGAACGAAAGGGCAAGATGCCTGATCAGTGGTACATCGACTATCGCTATGGCCGAATGAAATTGCGCTTTCGGCTAGGTTTGACAGGCTTCAAGCACGTGGGGATTTTCCCTGAGCAAGCCGTGAATTGGGATTATCTGTACGATCAATTGTCCCAGATGCAGCAACCCAAGGTGCTGAATCTCTTCGCCTATACCGGAGGGGCTTCTCTCGCAGCAAAAGCCGCTGGTGCAGACGTGATCCATTGCGATTCCATCAAGAACGTCCTCAATTGGGCCAAAGCCAATATGGAGGCCAGCAATTTGCGGGACATTCGCTGGTTGTTGGAGGATGCCTTCAAATTTGTGCAGCGCGAAGCCAAACGCGGCCGAATGTACCAGGGCATCATCCTTGATCCGCCTTCTTGGGGACACGGCCCCAAAGGCGAAAAGTGGAAACTGGAAGAGATGGTGGATCAACTCACCGAAAGCGTCGCCAACATTCTCGATCCCCAGCAGCATTGTCTGGTGTTCAACAGCTATTCCCTGGGCTTTTCCTCCCTGGTCATCGAAAATTTGGTGCACTCTCATTTCCGCAAGCATGCCCTCCAGCACCTCCAAACCGGAGAGCTTTACATGCCAGAACGCTCCGGCAGAAAATTACCAATGGGGGTATTCGTGAGAATGGCAGGAAGAGGAGCGAAAAAGGCGTGAGCGTTACAAACGCTGGCGCCTCACAAGTTGCAAACTCCTGAGAGCGGAGTTACTTCTTGCCGAGGCAAACTTTTTCATTCTGCGGTTTTTCATTTTTCATTTTGCGGTTTTCCTCTCTCCTGTTCAATCGAACATTTCCCGTCTGCCTTCTCTTACATTTCCTTCACCATCTTCCAGTACTTTTCATCTACCGGCACGCCTCGTTTCAGGTTGTCCTGTCGGGTGCGCAGGGTCCGTTCTCCAGGATAGGTAACGGCCTGGCCTGGTACAGAAGGTTCCGCCAGGTGAATGGCACTCAAGGTTTGGCTGATGAGGGTTTCGTAATGTTCTTCATTTCCCAAGGCCAAGGGATCAATCGCCAGAAAGACCTGAGACAAGGCATATTCGTCCTCGGCTTGTTTGCCGATTTGGGTGGTTCCCAGCCCCGCTGACAGACTCGCTGCCACCAAATCTAGGGCAAGCGAGAGCCCTGAGCCTTTCCAAAACCCAAACGGCAAGGCGCGACCGCTTTCTTCAATCGCCGCAGGGTCTGTGGTCAGATTGCCATTCACATCATAGCCTCCAGGCATCGGCAATTGCTGCCCCGCCCGCCGATACGATTCGATCTTACCGAAAGAAAACTGTGTCATGGCCGTATCCAGCACGATCGGGCCAGATTCCCAAGGAAGGGCAATGATGAGGGGATTGTTGCCCAATACCGGCTCCTTCGCTCCCCAGGCAGGCATATTGGGGATGGTGTTGGTGAAACAAATCCCAATGAGACCCGCTTCAGCTGCTTGCCAGCCGTAGGAACCGCCCCGCATCCAGTGGTTGGTTTGGCGAAGGGCAACCAATCCCATCCCATTTTCTTTGACCAGATCCATCGCCCGATTCATGCAGAAATGCGCGTTCAGGTTACCTGGACCTAGCCGACCATCCCATTGCTCCAGGCTACCCATATTACCCGTTTGAACTGGTTCTGCCTCGATCTTCACGTAGCCTTTCTGAATAAATTCTACAAAGCGAGGAAAGCGATTCAGGCCGTGGGAATACACCCCGTCCCGGCTGGCTTCAGCAAATAAGCGGGCAGATAAAGAGGCTCTTCCGGGGGTAAACCCCAAGCTGATTAACACCCGAGTCATCTCGGCGTGAAGGTCGTCGAAGGAAATTCTGGTCATATGGAATGGAGGAACTGGTGGACGAGAGAATGAGGGAACTGGGAAAAAGCCCAGAACTCTTACGCAATGGAAGAAAGATCCTTGGATTTCTTCCCAAATCCAATCCTTTGCAAAAAATCGGCCAGGGAAATCGTTGGGAGTGGGAAGAAGCGGGACTACTTATTGCAAGAACCGGGAATCGAGAATTGCCGTTGGCAAGCTGCTCAAATCCCAGTTCTGCTTCAGTCTTGGTTAGGGCTGGTATAAAAGACGCTTCACCAAGCTGCCTTTGGCGGTCTGGATGCGGACTAGATAGACTCCAGCCTCAACGGCAGGCATGCGCACTTGCATGCGTTCTTGTGATCCGATCCGGGTCAGGATTTGTTGCCCCACCAAATTGAATACTTCTACCGATTCAATACGGACTGGCGCTTGAACGAACCAAGTTCCCTGGGTAGGATTGGGCATCAGCACCACCTCCTTGGCGAGTCGATCCTCCAAATTGGTGATACAAGGCGTGAGAATGGTATCTGCTTTGCTGGCCGTACTCAAACTATCTCCACATACCGTCAGGGCCCGAAATTCATAAGGCGTACAGCTATTGAGGAGAGAATCCGCTAACTGGTAAAAATCGAAGTTGTTGCCGGGCAAAGTAATCCAGTTGGTGTCATCGAGAAATTTATACTGGACGGCAAAGGTATCGCTGTAAAATTCGCTTTGCCATTGCAGGAAAACCGCGGCAGAAGCGGAATCATACAAGGCATCGAAATTGACTGGTGCTTTACAAGGAGGCAAGAAGTTCAAACAGTAATCTTCGTATTCTCCCGTTCCGATCACCTCACACGGCACCAGGGGATCATTGGCTCCAGAGATGTATTTCACGGCGACCCGCATTCGGGTTCTGCCGATATTGGTCAACGGAGACAAATTCAATTGGGTAGTTACTGCGCTGTCAGAGGTAGGGGCACTTTCAAAAATGTATTCATTCCCATCCTCAAAATCGCCATCCTGGTTGAAGTCTACCCAGATGCCCCAACTGACCGCAGGAGCAAAATTCCCCCCTTGGACCAGGGTTAAGGTATAGCTGGAATCAATGAATAGATCTTCACTGG
>JBCCCJ010000228.1:0-7317 GCA_039033615.1 Bacteroidota bacterium | reverse complement strand
GGCGTTTTCAACACTGGGCTGTTTACGAGCGGCGACATTATCCACGATGACGACTTGACCAGGGCGAAGCTGGTGAGACAAAAAAGGTGGCTACAACAAGCACCGAATCATCAACCAGGTTCACCCCATTCTTGCCAAAGCAGTAGAAGAGCACATCAACAAATTGAAGTTTACCCCTGCGATTCAGGGCGGGAAACCCATCCAGTTTTGGGTGAACATCCCCTTCAACTTTAAGCTCCTCAACTAAGCTCCTTCTTAGGAACGATATCAGCCACCTTCGATTTCGAAGGTGGCTTTTTTCTTTGCCCAAATTCCTCCTACCTTTGTGCGAAATTTGCCGCTTTGTCTCGTACCACTCCCATCCGTATCGCGATTTTTGCCTCTGGAGGAGGTTCCAATGCGCGGGAACTGCTCAAATGGTTTCAGGTGCAGCCTGAAGGGGAAATTGCCTGCTTGCTGACCAACAATCCCCAAAGCGGAGTACATGCATTGGGACAGCAATTTGAGGTTCCTGTGATCCAAATGGATCCGGCCACTTATCGGGACGGTTCGGCCTTACGAGAAATTCTGACGGTTCATCAGGTAGACTTGATCGTGTTGGCCGGATATCTGAAGCACATCCCCAATGAGGTTGTCGCTGCCTTTCCCCGTCGAATGGTCAACATTCATCCTTCCCTGCTCCCTGATTTTGGAGGCAAAGGCATGTACGGATTGAAGGTGCATCAGGCAGCAATCGAAGCAGGTGTGGCGGTCTCTGGATTGACCATTCATTTTGTGAATGAGGTGTATGATGAAGGGGAGGTCATTTTTCAGCAAAAAGTTTCGGTACAGTCCGGCTGGGAAGCAAAAGAGTTACAACAAGCCGTTTTACAACAAGAGCATATTCATTTTCCGAGGGTGATACAGGCCCTTTGCCAACAAATGAGATCTATGAAATCCATCAGAAGCGCACTGATTTCGGTGTATCATAAGCAAGGGCTGGAGCGTCTGGTCAAGGTGTTGAACCAACATGGCGTGCAGGTCTATTCCACCGGAGGAAGTGCCGAATATTTGCGGCAGCAAGGTGCGGAGGTACATGAAGTAGCAGACCTGACGGGTTATCCGTCTATCCTGGGAGGGCGGGTAAAAACCTTGCATCCGAAGGTACACGGGGGAATTCTGGCAAGGAGAGAAGTGGCCTCTGACGCGGCAGAATTGGCACAATACGAGATCCCGGCCATTGATTTGGTGGTGGTAGATTTGTATCCGTTTGAAGAAACGGTGGCAAGTGGTGCTTCTGAGGAAGCAATCATCGAAAAGATCGACATTGGGGGAATTGCCCTGATTCGGGCAGCAGCAAAGAATTTCAAGGATGTGGTCTGCGTTCCTTCTGTGAAACATTACGATGCACTGGCAGAAGTGCTGGAACAGCAAGGGGGACAAACCAATTTGGAACAACGGAAGCACTTTGCTGGGGCGGCTTTTGACGTTTCCTCGCATTACGATACCCACATTCATCGGTATCTACAGCCCGAGAGCCCGCAACTCAAGCTTTCCATTCAAGAGCCGATGGCGTTGCGCTATGGAGAGAATCCTCACCAGAAGGGAAGTTTCTACGGAGAGTTGGCGGAGCAATTCGAGCAACTGAATGGTAAACCCCTGTCCTACAACAATTTGGTGGACATGGATGGGGCGTTGCAGTTGGTAGATGAATTCCCGGACCAACCTTTCTTCGCGATCATCAAGCATACCAATCCCTGTGGCTGTGCGATCGGAGAGAATTTGTTGGATGCGTGGAAAAAGGCGCTGGCGGGAGATCCAGTTTCAGCATTTGGAGGAATTTTGGCTTGCGATGGGGTGATTGACGAAGCCTTGGCGCAAGAAATGCATGCGTTGTTCTTCGAAGTGTTGATTGCCAAGGACTTTACGCCGGAGGCGCTGGCCATTTTGACCAAAAAGAAAAATCGTCGCCTCTTGAAGCGGATTGCCAAACCTGCCCTGCCCCCCATCGTGCGCAATGCCGCTCATGGCTACCTGGTTCAGGAACGGGATGAAAAGCGAATCACCCAAGAAGAACTGGAAATCAAGACTTCCAGCCAAGCTTCGGAGCAGGCAATCGCTGATGCATTGTTTGGAGATTTGGTGTGTAAACACTTGAAGTCCAACGCCATCGCCATTGTCAAAGATCAACAATTGATCGGCAGTGGGGTAGGGCAGACCTCCCGAATTGACGCCCTCCAACAGGCCATCCAGAAGGCCAAAGATAAGGGGTTTGACCTGGCTGGTTCCGTGCTTGCGTCCGACGCATTTTTCCCTTTTTCTGACTCTGTAGAAACCGCCCATTCCGTGGGAATCAAAACGGTGATTCAGCCAGGCGGCTCTGTCAGAGATGAAGACTCCATAAAGTTTTGTGAAACTCATGATATGTGCTTAATTTTCACTGGAATTAGGCACTTCAAGCATTGATTTTCAGAATCTTGCTTTTGTTGTCGGACCTGTTGCCCATAACCATATTTTCCTTTTCCTGCTAAGAATTTTCGAGAGAACGACATAGATGGGACTCTTTGATTTTTTCACCACCGACATTGCTATAGATCTAGGAACTGCTAACACATTGGTCATGTACGAGGACCAGGTCGTGGTGGATCAACCTTCCATTGTAGCGATTGATCGGATGTCTGGACGTGTGATTGCGATAGGAAGCGAGGCGCAACAAATGCACGAAAAGACCCACGAAAAGTATAAAACCATTCGCCCTTTGCGGGACGGAGTGATCGCTGACTTCACGGTTGCGGAGGAGATGATTCGGGGCATGATCAAGATGATCGACAAAAAACGCCGATTTTTCTCGACCAATTATCGCATGGTGATTTGCATTCCTAGCGGAATCACCGAGGTAGAAAAGCGTGCCGTGAAAGATTCCGCAGAGCAAGCGGGAGCCAAAGAAGTCTATTTGATCCCGGAACCGATGGCAGCGGCCATTGGAATCGGATTGAATGTACGGGAACCAACCGGCCACATGATTGTGGACATCGGCGGAGGGACCACGGAGATCGCCGTGATTGCGCTTTCTGGGATCGTCACCGATCAGAGCATTCGGATCGCGGGGGATGAATTCAACGACGACATCCTGGACTATATGCGCAAGCAGCACAACATGCTCATTGGAGAGCGGAGTGCAGAGCGCATCAAGATCGAAGTAGGCGCTGCCTTGCCAGAATTGGACGATGCCCCGGCTGACATTGAAATTCGTGGCAAAGACCTGATGACTGGGATTCCCAAGACCATTTCGGTTACCTATCGGGAGGTATCTCACGCGTTGAATAAGTCCATCACCAAGATTGAGGACGCGATTCTGAAGGCCCTGGAAAATACGCCACCGGAACTTTCGGCGGATATTTACGAGCGTGGAATCCACCTCACAGGAGGCGGGGCTTCCTTGCGCGGATTGGACATTCGACTGGCAGAGAAGACCAAGTTGCCGATTCACGTGGCGGATGATCCCCTCAAAGCAGTGGTGCGAGGAACGGGCATTTCGCTCAAGAATCTCGAAGAATTCAAATACTTGATGGGTTGAGTGTGTGCTTCGTTTATTCGCCATATTCTCCCGTTTTCGAAATCTGATCCTATTCCTGGGATTGGAGCTGATCGCTTTTTTTCTCATCGTTCGCATCAATGATCGACAACGCCACCTGTTGGGGGACGTTGCGATGGTCGCAAGTGCTCGGGTGTACAATACCCGCAACACCGTCGGTCAGTACTTTGGCTTGGTGCATGAAAATGAGCAACTGCAAAGCGAAAACATTCAGCTTCGGTCCGAATTGGTGCAGACAGAGCGAATCCTGGACAGTCTCCAACAACTGAGTGGGCTACAGCTTTCCATGGTGGGAGGGCAAAAATTGTCAAAAGATCAGGAAGACTTTCGCCTGTTGAAGGCAAACGTAATCAAGAACTCCACCAATAAGATTTACAACTACCTGACCCTCAATAAGGGCACGAAAGACGGCGTAGGGCTCGACATGGGCGTGGTGTCCCCCTTGGGAATCGTCGGTCGGGTGATTCGGGTGAATGAATCGTACTCGCTGGTGTTGAGTGCCCTAAATGTGGATTTACAACTGCCAGTGAAGGTGCTTGACCTGAAAGGACAGGAAGTGAGTAACATTGGTTTTTATGAATGGCGGGAGCGCGATCCCATGCGGGCAGACCTTACCTATGTGCCGGAAACGGTGGACCTCAAAGAAGGCTACTCGGTCGTGACCTCAGGATATAGTACCATTTTTCCGCCTGACTATCAGGTAGGAACCATAGAAATTCCAGAAGAATATCAAGCTGCTCCGGGGGAGAAGAATGACACCAAGGCCCAGGATGGCTTTCATCAGGCGAAAATCCTGCTGGCTACCCCTTTTCATCTGCTTGGGAATGTGTATTTGATTGAGGCAACCCATAAAGACAGCCTGCAAAACCTGGAAATCAATCTCCCGAAAGAATGACGGACCTGATCAAATATGGACTCGCAGGGATCCTGATCCTGTTCTTCCAGCTCTTTCTCTTCAATGATTTGGAGTTGTTCGGGATCGCGACCCCCTTTGTGTTCCTGACCTTCCTAATCATGCTCCCGGTCAATTCTCCGTTTCCTTTGCAACTGGCCCTGGCCTTTGTAATCGGTCTGGTCATGGACTTGGCCGCTGGCCCTCCCGCTTTGGGACTGCATGCCTTCTCCTGTGTTTTGCTGATCGGTGCCCGCCATTTGTTGCTTCCCCTGATCACCCCCACCCAGGTACGATCGGTAGAAGACATCCAAATGGGGAATCAGACCTTCATTTGGTACATCGGGCTATTCCTCCCGTTGATTTTTCTGCATCATTTGGCATATTTTTTTCTAGAAGACTTCAGCTTCCGGTTTTTCTTTTCTACCTTCTGGAAGGTGATCAGCAGCACGATTTATACCTTCTTGGTGAGTATGCTGCTTGTACAATTGTTTTATCGTAAATAGCGGAACAGGATAGCATGGATGCGTTGCGGATTCGAGGACCAATCATCATGGGAGTCATAGGACTGGTATTCCTACTCTTCATGGGCCGCTTGTTTTCTATCCAGGTACTCAGCGAAGAATACGCGCTGAAAGCGGATCGTTACGTCATCAAAACCAAGCCGGTGGTTCCTCCGCGCGGGAACATTTTCAACCGAAATGGAGAGATCTACGTCAGCAATCGTCCGGTTTTTTCGATATGGATCAACCGAAGTGAATTGGTGATTCCGCCTGCTGATACCGCCATCATCCTGGAACATTTGAATATGAGTGGGGAGGACCTTCGGAAGGAGATCGAGGACGCTCCCTACCGAAAAGAATACGTCATCGGGCGGCACATTGACCCACCGACCTATAGCAAATTGCAGGAAAAATTGCTCGCTTGTCAAGGAATCACCTTTACGGCCTCAAATGAGCGGAATTATCAGCAAGCGACTGGCGCCAACATCCTGGGGTACATCAACGAAGTGAGTCCCAAGGAAATCGAGGAAGCCAACGGTCGCTACTTACGGGGAGATTTGATCGGCAAAAGCGGGATTGAACGAAGCCACGACAGCACCCTGCGGGGGGAGCAAGGCGTCAAGAAAGTCCTGACCAATGTGCACAACCGGGAAGTGGGGCGATTTGCAGATGGGAAAAAAGACGTTCCCGCCAAGAAAGGCCTGGACATCATGTTGGGACTGGATACGGAACTTCAGGCTTTCGGAGAGTCGATCATGGCGAATAAGAAAGGGAGCATTGTTGCGATTGAGCCTGCAACCGGAGAAATCCTGGCTTTTGTGAGTGCGCCTTCCTATTCGCCCGAAATGTTGAGCGGGAAGGAATTGCAACAGAATTGGAAAAACCTGCGAAACGACACCCTCAAGCCCCTGTACAACCGCCCCTTGATGGCTCGCTATCCGCCGGGCTCCATTTTCAAATTGCCTGTGGCCTTGGCGGCCTTGAATGAAGGCATCATCGACCCCAATACCTATTACAGCTGTGGGGGCGGATTCAAACGGAATAAAGGGAAACCCGGCTGTCGCTTTCATGTAACCCCCCTGAAGTTGGACAATGCCATCAAGTATTCCTGCAACTCCTATTTTGCAGCTACCTATATGGACTTTCTCCACCATGAGCAGTATGACTCCTTCTATGAGGGATATCAAACCTGGTATCGGTACATGAACATGATGGGGATCGGCCGGGAATTGGGCGTGGACATTCCCTACGAAGTCTCTGGCTTATTGCCGACTTCCAAACGCTACGACCGCTGGTATGGCCCAGACCGCTGGGTGGCGACCACCATCATCAGTAACTCTATCGGGCAAGGGGAAATTTTGATGACTCCCCTGCAAATGGCCAATATGGTGGCCCTGATTGCGAATCAAGGCTACTACGTTCGGCCTCATTTCGTGAGAGCCGTGCGAGAACCCAACGAAGAAGATTGGGTACGATTGGTCCATAACTCTTCCAATACGTCTATTGCCACCCAGCATTTTCGTACCGTCATTGATGCGATGGAGCAAGTCGTGGCCACGGGAACGGCTCGTCGTGCCTTCATTTCCGATATTCCCGTCTGTGGCAAAACGGGCACGGTACAGAATCCTCATGGGGAGGATCATGCTGTTTTTGTCGGTTTTGCACCCAAAGAGAATCCAGAGATCGCGATTGCCGTGGTGATTGAAAATGCGGGCGGAGGTGGCTCTTGGGCAGCCCCAACTGCGAGCTTGATGATCGAATACTTCAAGCGGAGAGAAATCAAAGAAAAGCAGTGGGAGTTCCAACGCATTTCGAACGCGACCTTTTTACCCCAATAAGCCTCAGCTGATACATGAACCCTCGTCGCCTGAATTTTGACCTATTGACCTTGGTGCTGTTTGCAGCGCTGGTGCTTTGGGGGTGGCTGACCATTTTTGCCGTGACTTCTGCGAATGGGGCGGAGATGTTGGATTTTGATACCATCCACGGTCGCCAGATGATCTGGATCGGCATCTCTGTTGTGATTGGAGGCATCATTCTTTCTTTGGATCACCGGTTCATCGAGGCCATTAGTTACTTGGCTTATGGCTTGGGGATTGCGATGCTGATCCTGACCTTATTTTTGGGAAAAGAAGTCAACGGAGCCCAAAGTTGGTTGATCATTGGCGGGCAGCAATTTCAGCCTTCCGAATTCGCAAAACTGGCCACGGCCATGGCGTTGGCAAAATATATGTCCCGACTCCAGTTTTCCATGCAATCTCCGTTACAAATGGGGATTGCGGCCGGGATGGTGGTGGTGCCCGCCATCATTGTGATTTTGCAGAATGATACCGGATCAGCCTTGGTAT
>JBCCCJ010000227.1:0-7319 GCA_039033615.1 Bacteroidota bacterium | reverse complement strand
TTGTCTTTTTTGTCTTCTTGCTCCCGCTGGTTGTCATCGATGATGATTTCGGTTTCAGTGGTGGTAGCGGGGGCTGCGGGAAGTCCCATGCGAGCTTGGCGACGAGCTACTGCGGCGTTTTCTGATTCTTGCATGGTCTCATCCAATCGCTCCCGAAACTCCTGAAGCCGTACTTCCTCTTGAGCGATGGTCTCACGCTGATTGGCTCTTGCGTGCTTGTTGTCTTCGATGGCCTGTAGGGTCTCGGCTAAGGTATTTTCCAAATTGATGGAGTCTTTCACCATCTTATCATGAGATTTGATGGCCTTTTCCAAGGTCTTTTGCTGGTCCTCGATGGCCAAATCCATTTCATATAGACGGACATCATACGGCAAGTTTTGTAGGACTTCGGTTGCGTTGGTAATTTCATCGGGATAAGAATCAGAATCGACGAAGTTGTAATTCCCGGTCGAAAGGAATAAGGTTACCCGAGAAGAGTTCTTGTCAGACTTGCTGGCCTTTTCCACCTTGAAATAGTAGTCCATCATCTGATTGGAGATTTCTCCATACCTAACCCCTTCGTACAATCTCACCCCACTCTTGGTCTTTCCTTTGTTGCCAGTGCCTGCCAAAAAGGTTTTTTGCATCACCGCCTCCACATTTTTGGGTTGCCCCTCAAGGATCATGCTGAGGGCATTGCCATTTTCTTTTTTCCAAAATGGGCGAACGTCCTCTGAGACAGAGGCGTCTTGGGCAGAAATGGAAACAGCCATTAGGCCCATCAGTAAGAGTAGAAGTGTAGTTTTCAGAGATTTCATCGGAAGGGGATTGATGTGAATACAAAAAGCCGAAAAGATCAGCTGTTGAGGTATGGAATTGAGACGCACGAATTTCGAATAAGTCACTGCAAAGACTCACCAAATGAAAAAAGGTGGTATCTCTTGACTAGATTTGAAAAGTACGCTGGTTTCTGATACCAAGCCAACGGAAGCATTCTTCCCCCTTACATCGTAACGATCAGCAACTCGATGTCCCGATAGTTCATGCTCATCCCAAACAAAGTCGACAGACTCTTTTTCGTGATGTGGCGGCGGTAAATATAAATGCCCTCTTTGACTCCATCGTTGTATTTGACGAGATTATCCAGCCCCCCACTGTCGCCAATCTTGATCAACATCGGTCCCAGGACATTGCTGATGGCGATGGAGGCCGTACGGGCCACCCGGCTGGCGATGTTGGGCACACAATAATGGATGACCTCGTGCTTGACAAAGGTAGGATTGTCATGACTGGTCACTCGACTGGTTTCGATACAGCCCCCCTGATCTATGGCCACATCAATCACCACCGAACCAGGCCGCATTTGTTGAATCATGCCTTCAGATACGACCAATGGTGCTCGGCCTCCTTCTCGATAGGCGGCGCCAATCAGTACATCAGAAGCCATCACGGCTTCTTCGATATAATTGCCCTGCGCCACAGAAGTATAGACATTGATGCCCAATTCTTTCTCGATCCGGCGCAGTTTATAGATTTCCTCGTCGATGATGCGAACCCTCGCGCCCATTCCCATGGCGGTCTGAGCCGCGTTGAAGCCGACAGTACCTGCCCCAACAATCGTGATCTCGGCTGGTGGAATCCCCGTGATCCCCCCGAGCAAGATTCCCTGTCCGTCATTGTTGCCTGTCAGCAACTCTGAGGCAATGTGAATTGAGGAGACCCCAGCGATCTCACTCATCATTTGTACCAAGGGGAGGCTACCGTCTCCACTTCGGTAGAATTCAAAGCCAATGGCCGTTACATTCTTCCGAATCAGTTGATTGAGGTAGTCTGGGGTGAGACTCCCAAGGTTGACGGCGGAGATCAGGGTTTGATTTTCCCGCAGCAGGCTGATTTCCTCCCCAGAAAGCGGAGAAATTTTTAGGATGAAGTCTGCCTGCTTGAACACGTCCTCCACTTTGTAGCAAACGACTGCTCCGGCATCCGAATAATCTTTGTCGGTATAGCGGGCTCCGGATCCCGCATCATGTTCAATGTAGACCTCGTGGCCGTTGGCGCGCAAGACACTAGCCGCAGCAGGAGTAATGGCGACGCGGTTTTCCTGAAAGAATGATTCTTTCGGCACCCCAATGCGGAGGCTTTTGCGGCTCCGGTTGGTCTTGATCGCCTGCTCTTGTGGCACCGCCCAAGATCCCGGATAAATGCCGGTGAATAACCCACGATCTATCGAATATTCGGACTTAGCCATGCACTCAATGCCTTAGTTGGATCTCTCGGTCTCCGTTTTCATGGATATGAAGATGGATTTCTGCTATGTCTTCCGGGAGCAAAGAAGGGATTTTTTCCGGCCATTCCATAAATACATAGGCATCTGAGTCTAGGTATTCTTCCAGTCCAAGATCCCAAGCTTCCATTTCTGCCTTGATTCGGTAAAAATCAAAATGATGAATTTCTGCTTCTTTTCCCTGATAAGTGTGAACCAAGGAGAAGGTAGGACTGGTCGCAGCTTCTTCACATCCCAGTGCTTTACAAAAGCCTTGAACCAAGGTGGTTTTTCCGGCTCCCATCTCACCGAAAAGTGCGAAAATTTTCACAGGATCACAAGCCTGCAAGATCTTTTCTGCCAGCTCGGTCAGGTTCTCAGGCGAATGACTGAGAAAGGTTTTTTGGGGCATGAGAGACTGCGATCAACGATTCTTCGGACTCAATTCAATCAGGGGCACGACCATTTCTTCCAGGCTAATACCGCCATGTTGGAAAGTATCCCGGTATAAATTTACATAATAGTTGTAATTGTTGGGATAGGCGAAGAAGTAGTCCTCCATCGTGAACACATAGGTAGAGCTCACATTGGATTGAGGCAGCATCGCGTCAGCTGGATTCCGTACGGTGAACAAATAGCGGGAATTTTCATCATAATTGAGGTTCCGGCCTTGTTTGTAGCGCAAATTGGTGGTCGTATTTCGATCTCCAATGATGCGGGAAGGTCGCTTGACTCGCACGGTTCCGTGGTCGGTGGTCAGGACGATCTTGATATTGCGTTCACTGAGCACGCGGAGGGCCCGCAATAGCGGGGAGAATTCTAACCAGGAGCGCGAAAGCGAACGATAAGCAGCTTCATTGGGCGCGAGTTCCCGGATGATGTTCATCTCTGTTCGGGAGTGAGACAGCAGATCGATGAAATTCCACACAATGAAATTGACATCATTCTGCAGCAAATTCATGATGTTGTCCGCCAGGTTTTTGCCTTCATTGGGCGAAACGATCTTGTGGTAGCTGTGCTTGATATTGAGGCGATGGCGTTTGATCAAGTCTGCCACCAAGGCCGCTTCATGCTGGTTTTTCCCACCTTCTTCGTCATCATTCAGCCACATTCTGGGGAAACGCTTGGAAATATTAAGGGGCATCAAGCCTGAGAAAATGGCGTTCCGGGCATACTGAGTCGCCGTTGGCAAAATGCCATAATAGGCCCTTTCCTGATCTACATAATAGTACTGAGATATCAAGGATTCGAAGGCCTTCCATTGGTCATAGCGCAAGCAATCCACCAAAATGAAGAAGACACTTTCGTAGCCCTCGTCCAGATGCGGGAAGACCTGGGTAGGAATGATGTCCGGCGAAAGCAGGGGTCGTTCATCCAACTCCCGGGTATTCACCCAATCCAGGTAGCGATCTTCGACGAAGCGCCCAAAGTTGGTGTTGGCCTCCGACAATTGATTGTAGAGGACCTCCTCCATGCTTTTGTCCTCGTTCTGGCCCATCTTTTCGTCCCAAAATACCAAGCGACGATAGATGTTAATCCAGTCTTGGTAGTCGTTGTTTTCAAAAAATTGCATGGCAATGTTCCGAAAATCCTGCTGGTAGCCGGAATTCACCTTGGCCGTTACCAATTTTTTGTTGTCGAGGATTTTTTTCAGCGCCAGCAAGATTTGGGTAGGCTTGACCGGCTTGATGAGGTAATCGGAGATTTGCGCACCCAAGGCATTTTCCATGATCTGCTCCTCTTCGGACTTGGTGATCATGATGACGGGGGTATTGGGTTTGATTTTCTGGATCTCTTCCAACACCGTCAGGCCATCCATGCCCGGCATTTGTTCATCCAGAAAGACCACGTCATAAGGGTCTTGTTTGATCATTTCCAGGGCGTCGTAGCCATTGGAAACGGAAGCCACCTCGAAGTTTTTTTCTTTCAAAAACATCATGTGGCCCTTGAGCAAATCTATTTCATCATCTACCCAGAGAATTCTTGCGTTTGACATATACTAAATGGTTCTTTTGATGGAGGGTTGCGAAACAAAGATACAACTCTATCAAGACGAAGTTGAGGGAATTTCGTTGGCTCGCTTTCATGCTCATCCATTTAAAAGGCTCAGACTTCCGAGGCCAAGGTCATCTAATTTGGCTTATGGAGTCGAATTCTCCCCAACGGTCTGAAAGGCTGTTATTCTGAGCCTTGATGTTGGGTTTCAACATTCCCCTTGGATATGGCAAAGGGAAGAGAAAACCACGAGCTTGTGGTGAGCGATAGCCGAACTATCTGAATTTGAGGATCAGGAATTCGAATTTGTGCCATTCGCTGGGAAAAGAAATTGAATCCATTGCGCAGCGAATTTCTACAAATATGGACTGGTGGAAAGGCAATTCGGATACTTTGGAAGGCTCAGCATAGGCGCTCCCCATACGTCCTTGTCAATAGACAATCGCAGCCCGGAGGGATGCGCATCTTGGTAGAAAATCGAAGATTGAGAAGGTTTTAGCAGGCGCATCGCGACTGCCATTTATGCCAATATCACCCGTGAATTTGGGACATCAGATGGCACCAGAAAAAGCATATCCCAGGAAATGGCAGTCGCGATGCGCCTGCTTGCTTTTTGTAGGGTGCTTGTTTCTACCGAAATGCGAATCGCTCTGCGCTTCGTTTTTTCGAGAGTTGGTTTGGCAGACTGCGACTTCGCTCAGCACAGGTCCGTGGCAAAAAATGAATTACTTCATGTGAGGGCTTGCGACATGTTGGGATCCGCCCAGGGATAAGGAAGGAAATTGTTATATATGATTTTTTGAATAAATTGGGCGAGGCACTTCGATACCTGCCTTCTTGTCTGTATTAGCTCATTTTCCTCATGAATCCTCTTATCCGAAAGGGCCTGTTCCTGCTCATCTGTCTTTGCCTTTCCTCTATCAGCTATGCCGCAGAATTGGTGGAAGTACTTCCTCTCACCAATCGCCTCCTGATGGTCCACTTTGATGACGGTTATGTCCGCCACCATCAATTGGGAGAGACCCGCGAAACGGAATGGGTCGTCGGGACGCCGCTCAATCTCAGTCAGGCTACAGTCCTGAGCAGTTACCAACTCAGCAGCCCCACCGACCCCAATTACAGCAATGGGCAAGTCCCCCAAACCCTGTATCGCAAATCTAAGCCCACAGACTTCACTTGGCTGTGTCAAGGCTGGGATGGCGATTGTGTCAATACCGATCTCGATCACGCCAAGGAACATTGGTTGTACCTGGAATTGCCTCATGATCTTCAAACAGGTACTTCCTATATCCTGAGTTTTCCCGGTGTGCCTGGTTTCACGGACTATGCCTTCACCTTCGATGAATTGGCATCTCGCTCAGAGGCCATTCACGTCAATCAACTCGGCTATGTTCCCGACGCAGGAGAAAAATACGGCTATGTCTATCATTGGCTGGGCGATGGGGGCAGCTTGGATGGCCAGGGAATCATAGGAGCGAACTTTCACCTGGTGGACGAAACCAATGGAAGCAGCGCCTTCAGTGGGAAGGTGGCCTTTCGCAAAGCGGTCAACAACCAAGAATTCTTCCATATTGATCAAGCCCCGCCGAACGGAAACTTGGTAGGTACGGCAGTATATGAATGTGATTTCTCTAGTTTCCAAAGTCCTGGAACCTATCGCTTGTGCGTAGAAGGGATGGGCTGCTCTTTTCCGTTTGAGATTGAGGCCAACCTCTACCGGGAACCCATGACAGCAGTCCTCCATGGGCTGTATCAGCAACGAAGCGGCATTGCGACCGAGGCTGCTTTCACTTCCCAACCAAGGCCCATTCCTCATCATCCCACCCTCACTCCTGGATTTACCGGAAAATTGCAGTATTCCAGTTTTCGTTATCCTGATTTCAGCGAAGGCGATGGTGGAACGGGAGACCAATCGGCCATCGAAGCAGGGATTCAAGGACCGCTGGATTTGTGGGGCTGGTATCAGGATGCCGGGGATTGGGATGGATATTACAGCCATACCGCCGTGCCAATGCATTTGCTGTGGTTGGTCGAGATGGGTGGCAATACCTTTCAGGATGGCGACCTTGCCTTACCAGAAAACAACAATGGCCTCCCGGACCTGTTAGATGAGGCCATGTGGCTCCCCCGCTATTATCAGCGGATGCGGCAGGAGTTGATCGACAAAGGCTATGGGAGCGGCGGCGTAGGGGGTGGTCGGGTATTCGGCGATTTGTGGGGAGGAGATGTTCTGGCGGATGGGACCACCATTGGTTCCTGGCAGGATACCAGCCGAATGTGGGTCTGCACGGGAGAAGACCCTTTCTCCAGCTATATGTATGCGGGGATGTCGGCTCAGCTTGCGTTTTTGTTACAAGAAAGGAATCTCACGGACCCGGCGGGCATAGACTGGTCGGTGGAAGCGGTTGCAGCTTATACTTGGGCCAGTCAGCATACCTTACCTCAAGATTCGGTCTTGTTTGATCAACCCATCACTCACCCCCGACTCTATGCTGCGGCCAATTTGTATCGCCTGACTGGAAATCCTGCCTACGAAACGACCTTCATCCAGGATCATCAGACCATCCAGACCGATGTCATTGCGGGTCCTTTGCTGTTTGGTTGGGCCACCTATGTCGCTACCGAAGGGGAGCAAAGTTTAAATGCGAATGTGTTGCAGGACGTCAAGGATCGGATTGAGGCAGAAGCTGATTTCATCTTGCTGGATTTTCGGGACGAACGGGCTTGTCGCTGGGGAGGCAATTGGTACTTCCCTTTTCTGGTAGGCCAACCGACCACCCCCATGGTTCAGGCGGGGATTCTGGGGCATCATTTGTTTCAGGACAGCAAACCAGCCAAGGCCGAGCAGTACCGAGATGCGCTTTTCAGCACGGCTGATTATTTTCTGGGCAACAATTCCCTGAACCAAACCTGGATCACCGGCCTGGGAGAACGCAGTCCCGCAGATGTGTTTTGTCTGGATAGCTGGTATCTGGGGGGAGACGAGCCTCGGTATGGCATTGTTCCGTATGGCCCCTGGGAATCCGCCACCGACTACGGCTCGCTTGGTCCCTGGAATCACGTTTGGGCCTTTGCATTCACC
>JBCCCJ010000226.1:0-7320 GCA_039033615.1 Bacteroidota bacterium | reverse complement strand
TAGAGCGGCAGGTCCGTCGCCTTGCCAAACAGATCCCAGAGAGCCATGTCGATGATCGACTTTGCCGCCGCATGGCCGATCAGGTGGTCGTCAAGCCTGCGCATGACGGCATCCACACCCAAGGGCGCGGCCTGCACATGCCACCGCAAAGATGGTCATGGCCTCCGAAGCCCGGTTGATAGAGTTACGCCATTCCTGACGAAACAACAACAGTACTGCAGAGATCAGGGTTCCAGCGTGACCAATCCCAACCCAGAATACGAAGTTGGTGATGTCAAAGGCCCAGCCTACCGTCGGGTTCAACCCCCAGGTACCGATTCCTTTGTACATGGTCCAGCCAATCAAGGCAAACCCCATGGTCATTACTGCACCAGAAAAAGCCGTAGCGGCCAGCCAGAGCAAATTAGGTTTGGCTTCAATGGGAGCAGATACCGCATCAGTAATCTGACCGTACTTGTCGGTATTGGTAACCCATTTTTGCCGGATTGGAGATCTAACGTGGCTCATATTGAAGTATGTCGATCAATCTGTGTATGATGATATGAGGTATCAAACCTTGCGGCCTGATCAGCTTTCAATGTTTTTGGGATCGTTTGCGTATTCTGCGGTCTCTTGCGCGGTGCGGTTCCGCACCAATGCCTGGTACTGAACAGAAGGCAATACTTTGATGTCCTCCAATACTGCGTAGCTACGCATGTCTCGGTAGGCCTTATTGACTTCGCTGTTGGGATCGTTGAAGTCGCCGAAGACAATCGCTCCGGTAGCACATGCCTGTTGACAGGCTGTTTTCACAGATCCGTCTTCAGGTTTAGCAAACGTACTCTTGGCGTTGACTTTCGCTTTCAGTTTTCCTTCCTGGAGACGCTGTACACAGAAAGAACATTTCTCCATGACCCCACGGAAGCGAACGGTAACGTCTGGGTTCAATACCAAACGACCGAGGTCATTGTGGGTGTAGAAATCACCAAAGTTGTCAGAGTCGTTCCAGTAGTTGAACCAGTTGAAGCGGCGAACTTTGTACGGACAGTTGTTCGCACAGTAGCGGGTTCCCACACAGCGGTTGTAGGTCATTTGGTTCAGACCTTCATTGCTGTGAATGGTCGCCAGTACCGGACATACCGTCTCACAAGGAGCGTTATCACAGTGCTGACACAACATCGGCTGGAACACTACGTCTGGATTATCGGCTTCACCGCTGTAGTAACGGTCGATCCGAAGCCAGTACATGCCCCGACGCATTTTCACTTCATTCTTGCCTACAACGGGGATATTGTTCTCCGCCTGACAAGCTACGATACAATCGCCACAACCGGTACACTTGTTCAGGTCGATGGCCATTTTCCAGTGGATGTTGCGGGAAGTCTCAGGGTCCTCAAAGTGGGTATCCCACAGCGTTACCAGGTGAGACTTACGCTCTTCACGTGCTTTTACACGATCTTTATAGGTACCATCTTTCCACTCTGCGGTGGTGGTTTCTTCGATGATCCGCTCCGTACGATCGTAATCATCGCCAACGATGACTCCTTTTACCGGATCATACAGGGTGTTGAACTCCTGGGTGAGCGCCAGAGGATAGGTTTGTCCAATCTTGCTAGCTGTTACACCATTGGCGACATAGCTGACCTCTTGATTGGCGTAGCTGGAAAAGGCAAAACCATTGGCTCCAGCGATTTGCATATCGCCCCGGGTCTCCCCGTTTGCTTTATCAGCTACGCGTCCGGCTCCTTGGCGGCCATATCCAAGCGCGATTCCTAGAGTATTCAAGGCCTGCCCTGGCTGAACCAAAGCTGGCATGTATAGACTTTCTCCGCCAATCTCTAGTTTCAGGACGTCTTCATTCTTGATGCCATTGGCTTTGGCGTAAGAATATGGTACGGTTACGTAGTTGTCCCACGTAACTTTGGTTACGGGATCGGGCAACTCCTGCAACCAGGGATTATTGGCTTGACGGCCATCTTTCATGGCAGTCGATTCATAGAAGACCAGGTCGAATTGTCCCTCAGGCATCTCCAAAGAAAAGCCGGACTTGAGTTGATTGGCCTGCGCCATCATCTGCTCATCAGTTGCCAAAAATTCTGGCTCTGCTCCCGTATTCTCTAGCGTGAAGACCCCAGCACGAAGGCTTTCATTCCAGAAGGCCCGGAAATCCGCATACTTGCTTTGCTGAGGCAGCATATTCGCTTCCCAGTTGGCCTTGATGCGGTCGATGAATCGATCAGAAGAACCAGACCATTTCAGCAACACATCCCCAACCTGACGGGTGTCGAACAGTGGGTGGATGGTAGGCTGAACCAGGGAATAATGGGTATCCATTTGCTGTGCATCTCCCCAAGCTTCTAGATAATGAGGAGTAGCAGCGGTGTATTGACAGAGTCGGGAAGTTTCGTTGGCTTTGGTTGTGAAGGCAACCGACAAGTCCAATTGGCTCATGGCTTCCTTCAAGGCAGCACTGTGCGGACTGTTGTAAATAGGATCAGCATCCAACACCAACAAGCCTTTTACTGCGCCACTTTTGATGTCCTCTACCAATTGACCAAAAGCTTCATCATCCCCTTGCTTGTAGTAAGAAGCATTGGCAATGCTGAGGGTGCTGCCATAGTTACCCAACATCTCATTCAGGCCAGCAACGATCAATTGCTGCGCCAGATCATTATTTCCACATACGACCAAAGAAGCACCACGCTTGGCAACCAAGTCATCTGCTGCAGTATCCAACAAATTACCCGCAAGGTTGAAGGCAGGAACACCAACGATCGCTTTGCGGCCAAGCTTAGCAGCAACTTTGTTGTACAAGTTCATCAAAGCTACCCCTTCCTGAGAAGGATTGACTGGCAAACGGAGATCAGCATTGGCCCCGGTGGTGGACATCAGAGACTCAACCTGAATGTGGCGAGACATCTCCTTCTTTGGGTCCCGATTTACCACGTATGCAGCTGAGGTTTCTACCGAATTCTGCCATGTGCCTAAGAAGTCGCAAGAAAAACTGACGATGGTCATCGCCTTGGCGAAATCATAACTAGGCATTGCCTTTCTTCCAAAAGCAATCTCATGAGCCTTCGCCACAGAAGAAAGGGAGGATGGGTCATAACTAACATGACCTCCGTTGGTGTATTGCCCCAGGAATTCGCCTGCAACAGCTTTGAGTGAAGGGCTCAATATGCTTTCAGACAAGATTCGAATTCCACCGCCTGACGCTTCAATCGCTGCGAGTTTTTGAGCAACTTCTTTATTGATGGTGTCCCAGTCAGAAAGGTTTTCTCCTTTCTGTGGTCCCTGAAGACGATCAATGTCATAAAGATCCAAGACACTGGCCTGACTAGAGCCTGAAGAACCACCGTTAGAAAGCGGAGTATCCGGATTCCCTTCCAACTTGATGGGTCTTCCTTCCCGGGTCTTTACAATCACGGGCTCTCCACTAGGCGTAGTGGAAGCGTAAAAGTTGGGAACCCCTGGAATCAAGTCATCCGGCTTGTCAACGTAGGGAACAGCTTGCTTGATCGGCCCTTCGGTACAAGCAGCCAAAGCGGCTGCTGACAGCCCAAAGCCGAGCACTTTCAAGAAGTCTCGACGATTGGAAGAAGTGTCCAAAGACTCGTCCTTGGTATTAGCAAGAGTATCTTCCAGCGAGATGCTCTGGGGAAATTCTTTTGAAGCCTCAGCCAAAAAGGCTTTGGATTGTTCCTTTTCTTCCAGTCCCCGCCAGTATTTCGGTGTACTCATGTATAGATCGTTGGAGAGTGAATGCAGTGAAATTGTTGATCAACCAGAATTTAGTAGTGGCAACGGGCACAGTTCAGGCCGCCCATATCTTCCACCGTGTACTCAGTTTCTTTGCCCAAGACTTTGACCTTTTCTTCGCGGTGGCAATTGATACACCATCCCATTCCGAGGTCATTGAATTGGTACACCACTTCCATCTCTTCAATCGGACCGTGGCACGTCTGACACTCCAATCCTCCCACCACAACGTGCTGGGCGTGGTTGAAATATGCATGATCGGGTAGGTTGTGAATCCGTACCCACTCGATGGGTTCATCGCTTTCGTACGAAGCAAGAATTTTTCCAATTTCCTCTTCCCCATAAGTTGGCCCCTCTTGGATTGCCTTGTGGCAGTTCATACACACATTGGTGGAAGGAATCCAAGCACTTTTGCTTTTGGTAACCCCGCTATGGCAGTACTTACAATCAATTTCGTGAGTGCCTGCGTGCAATTTGTGGCTGAATTTGATGGGCTGCTCCGGCATATATCCCTGGTGCAAGCCGATGGTGCGAGCTTCGACCACCAATTTGGTCGTGCCACCCATCAGCGCAAAGGCAATGATCGCCGTCGCAACGTAGGGATTGCTGAGCATGGACTTGGTCCGAGCCATGATGTCCGCGAAGGTAAGTGGCTCTTGTTGCTCCTTGGCCCGAATCGCAGAAACCAGTACGGCGGTGATGCCTACCAGCAAGACCGCAATCAGCGCTAGTACGCCAACCAAGGCCAGCATGGTGTAGTAGAAGCGAGGGTCGTCATAGATGCTCTCCTGCCCACCAGGCGGCAGGGTCGACACTTCTACAACAGGAGGATTTTCCAGACGATCTGTCTCGGCAGCAACCCAAACCAGGATGTCGTCAATGTTTTGATCGCTCAGGAAAGCGAAGGAGTTCATCATGCCTCCTCTTTCTTTCCACTCGTTGTACAGAGCATTGGCCTTCTCATCTCCATTATTGATGAGGCCGGGAGCATTTTTGATCCAAGACTTCAGCCATGCTTCATCTCCAGCATATTTGGCATTTAAGCCTTTGAGAGCGGGCCCCACTAAGACGCCTTCCATTTTGTGGCAAGCGGAACAGTGGGTCTTAAATAGTTTACCTCCTTCTTCTTCGTTTGCTTTGGCAAACAGTCCACGAGAAATGGGTGCAGCAAGCAAGAAGATCAGCAGGAGTAGGGAGGGGTAAGTAAAGGTACGAGACCTCATAGTTATCTGTGTAATGCTTCTAGACGTTGGCTTTTTCGCAGCAGAGAATTGACCTAGGTCACCTTCTGATTTTCGCCTCGCAAGTTAAATAAGCTGTATATAGCATCAAAATAACCTCAAAGAAGAAACTGTCGGTTGGCTTACATTTAGAACCGTTCTAAACAACTGGCTTCTTTTCTTCCAAATCGCCCTCTATCGCACAGAATAAACGATTCCGCTCCTTTGTTTCAAATTGCCTAACTGCCCCAATCCATTGTACCTTTGCCCTTCAGAGTGAGAAAAGTCACCCCATTTTGGGCATGCGTTTTCCGGCTCAATTTCTAACCTCGTCCTGAAATATTTTCAATCGCATTTCAACTATGGCTGATCAAGCATACGACGTTTTGATTGTAGGGGGTGGGCCGATCGGATTGGCTTGTGGAATTGCTGCCACTCAGCGCAATCTGTCTTTTTTGATTGTGGAAAAAGGCTGTTTGGTGAACTCGATTTTTCACTATCCCGCCAATATGACCTTTTTCTCTACTTCGGAAAAAATTGAAATTGGTGGCGTTCCTTTCGTGTCTCACAACACCAAACCTACCCGCCGAGAGGCCCTGGAGTATTACCGGAGGGTCAAAGAAAGTTGGAATTTGCCAGTTCATACCTATGAAGCGGTGAAACAAATCCTCCCGCAGGCAACTGGTTTTCAAGTCACTACCAGTCAGGCCATTTATCAAGCCAAAACCGTCGTGGTCGCCACCGGCTTCTACGATCAGCCCAATTTGATGAACGTGCCGGGGGAGGCGCTTCCCAAAGTCAAGCATTATTATGATGAGCCCCATCCCTACATCGACCAGCGGGTGCTGGTAGTCGGCGCGGCCAATTCGGCCATAGATGTAGCCTTGGAGACCTGGCGCAAAGGTGCCAAAGAGGTGCGTCTGGTCGTACGCAAACCGGAGATCAGCCACCGGGTCAAATATTGGGTCAAGCCCGACATTGACAACCGCATCAAGGAAGGTTCCATTCCTGCTCACTTCAGCAGCACCCTCGCCGCGATCCGGGAGGACGAAGTAGACATCCAAACCCCCGAGGGCATCCTCACCGTCAAAAATGACTTTGTCCTCGCCATGACGGGCTACCACCCCGACTTCAGTTGGTTGGAGGCGCTCGGCATTCAATGCTCTCAGGACGCGCTCCGACTGCCCCAGCGAGACGAAACAACCTTCGAAACCAATCGCCAGAATCTATTTCTGGCAGGCACCGTCTGCGGCGGGATGAATACCAACAAATGGTTCATCGAAAATTCCATCGTCCACGCAGATACCGTGATGGAGGTGATCGCAAAAAGGGTTAGGTAGCGCCGGATTGCATTCGGTGAAGGGATTGTGATTTGTGGGTGACAACAGGCAGGTTAATCTTGAACCGACGAATGAAAAATGCTGAATGATGATAGGAATGGAGAACCCTTTCCGCACCGCCCCGCTTTTCAGTGAAAAGAAGCTCTTTTTGCCGAAAAGCAAGACCCCGCTAGGAGTCGCAGGCTGGTAGCAAATCGCCCCCATTCTTTTTTTTCAAGACTTCGCATCCTGGGATACAAGGCTTCGGAAAGTCAAAACCAAAAAAGAAACTTGTGGTGAGCTTGCCGAACCAACTCAAATGTAAAAATGGGAACTGTTGCCGATGGCAATTGTCCCTCGGTCTTCCCAGGCCGAAGAGCTGCTCCCACATCATTGATGCCATCCAGCGCAGCGGGCGTAGGATCTCAGGCTCTCCCCCGTTTGCAACGGGGGAGCCTCACATTCCAGAGTTTGCAACTCTCCACGCCAGAGAGAAAGCTCGATTGTTAGCCACGAACTTGTACGGAGCAAGGACTTCTCATCCTAGGATGTCATCTTGAGCCTGCGAAAGATCTCTTGTTTTTCTCAATCAACATAAGCTCTCTCCTACCGTCGAGATGACAAATTTTGTAGGGGCTGATTTTCAGATGTTTGGGAAAGCTCGATTGTTAGCCACGAATGTACGAATTGCCTTCTCACCAGTCCTTATTCGTGGAAATTCCCTACGCAATGAGGTTGGTTTCTTTCCTTGGCGAATGGCACGAATAGAGCACTACAGGAACCTTTTGTGCCAATTCGTCAATTCGTGGCTGCTCTATCAGGCTCTCCCCCGTTTGCAACGAGGGAGCCTCACATTCCAGAGTTTGCAACTCTCCACGCCAAAGAGAAAGCTCGATTGTTAGCCACGAACTTGTACGGAGCAAGGATTTCCCATCCTAGGATGTCATCTTGAGCCTGCGAAAGATCTCTTGTTTTTCTCAATCAACATAAGATCTCTCCTACCGTCGAGATGACAAATTTTGTAGAGGGGCTGATTTTCAGAT